>UQUJ01000026.1 GCA_900544195.1 uncultured Alistipes sp.
TTTGCCACTTTTTACCCCTTACAGAAGTATCTGCGAGGCACATGTTTTTCAAAAAACGACTTTTTCAAGTGGACTCACACAAAATTTAGTTCAACTTATTTTTTAACGCTTACTAAAATTAGAACTGTTTTGTGAAAATGTGCGTCACCTTGCCACCTCAAACATATTCGTAATGAGAAAGGCTTTTCGTCTCTCTTCTTGCCATCGTTCCGGCGGCAGGTCATATCACTTGCTCCGGCGCATACCGGGGGAGACTGTCTTAAAAGTAAAAGTGCCGGCGAAATTGTCGGCAACTGGTTCCCGACCTCCAAGGAGGGCCACTTCAAGATCAAGATTTTCAAGCCCGGTCTTTCCATCCCCGAAGATGTCCTCACCGCCCGTTTCGCTGCCTAACACCGTCAATTCGTCGGTGGAGGTTAACGCTTTGACTATCAGAACAATAATAGACTATCCTCCCCGTCAGAACAACTGAGAGGATAAAGCGAGATAATGCTGATTATCAGTGTTTTAGCCTCCACAGTGATAGGCTATCGCCGCCCCTTTGCCTCCTTTGCCCACCCTTTGCCCTTGCCCTTGCCTTTGCCTTTGCCCTTTGTGTTGGTCCCACTTTGAAATTTACCATCCGCGGCCGGATTGCCTTACAGCGAATGCAGGAAGCCGAAGGCGTGACTCCAGTTCTGGAAACCGAGGTCGGCCTTGCTGATCAGGATGTTGAAGTTGCCGGAGTCGTAGAAACGCATCTCAAGGTCATCATCCTCATCGAGCTGGAGAAGGTTGACGGCATCCGGGAACTCATCTCGGATCTCCTCGAAGAACGGGCGGCCGAGAATCTTGAAGCCGTAGTTGTCTTCTTCGCACTCGGCAAAGTCGATGGCCATCGCAGGCTCGGCGAGTTCCTGATCATCATCGTCCACAAGGATGCACGAATTGAAGGTCTCCATGTTGATCTGCTTGGCGTACTTGACCTTGACGGCCTTCCTCGGCCAGCGTCCGAGCGGGAAATGCTCCGGGGAGTCGTAACCGATGAACTCATCGATCGCCGCGAAGAAATAGAGCATTCCCTCGTGAGGGAGAAGCCCCTCCTTGTCAAAAGGTGCGATGTCCTCGCAGTCAATCTGACAGATGAAAGTGAGGGGATATTCTCCCTCCGTTCCGTCCTCTTCCGTGATTTTCATCATCGGGTACTCCGCCTGGGGCGGCAGGTCCGGGTTGCCCCACCATTTGCTGCAGCAAAAAAGGTTGGATTCCGTCTTTCTGGGTTTTAAACTGATTGCCATATTATTTGGATTTCGATCTGATACGGTAGATAAGCAACGCCAGCAGCACAATGGCTGTCAGAATGGAGGCCGTGAGTCTGTAGCCGATTATTTCCGAGCCCATTGAAATTCCGAATGGAATGATGCCGTTGATGAGACAGCATGTGTCCCAGATCGCCGACGCCATTGTAAGGCAGGTCATGAAAAACAACAGATTGTTCATTCTGTTTTCTGCTTTCTTTTCCCGGTTGGCCTGCTCCTGGGAGATCATGTGATAAAGGGATTCCTTTTCTTCCTCGGTCTTCAGGCTGCTCTCCACACGGTGGTTGAACATTTCCGGGAGAAAGTTGTAGGAGATGTTGTGGAAGCAGCAACGGCGTTCAAAGTCAACTGATTCGTTCTCAAGACATCCGACGTTCTCCCTTTCGAAACGGAACCTTCTGTTAAGCCTGAACAGATAATTCCTGCGGTACAATTGACAGATGTAAATCATCCCGAAGTAGTCTTCGGTCCAGTTTTTCAGCAACCATTCCGGACAGTCTCCGCAGATAATGGTCGTGGTGTCGAACAAGAAAAGGGCTTTCCAGTTGTTGTACACGGACAAGGTGTCTCTTGACATCATCTCTTTGAAGAAAGTCTCCGACGGGGAATCCACTGATTTCCCGTCGGAGGAACCGATGGGCGCTGTGGTCCCGATCTCAAAAAGCAGCTGATCGACATTGTCCGAACTCCATCTGTCCTTGCCAAGACAGGCTATCTGGAAGATTTTCAGTTTGTTGCCATTCTCCACAAGCCTTCTGTAATCGAACTTGGCGTCTTCGGCGGGCGATTCCATATTCATGGATCTGAATGCCTCGACGATAGGGGACAGGGCAGTTTCGCAATATTCCTCCAGACCTCCATTTTTGCAGCGGTTGATGTTCCGCATGACCGCTACGGCCGCTGTGATGTCATCATCGTTGTCCGTGTCAAGTTCAATGCGGATGGCAAATTGCGCCATCTTGAAAGGGAACAGGAACAACAGTATCTCCGGTGTCCTTACACCTACTGATCTGACCTTCTCGCGGCAGCCGACCGAAACATGGAACTCACCTTCTGTTTTCAAGGAATATCTACCTACGGCATTGTCCTCCTTGGAGCAGCCTCCGAAACAAAAATGAACGAAGTCCGGGAAGTAATATTGCTCATAACCACAAATCGTTTCTTTTGAATATTCTGATGGCTTCCAATCGGAACCAAGCCGTCCGGCGGAGACGAAGGCGTTGTCTTTAAGGGAAAAAACGCCGCAAAGATAACCTATGTATTTCATTTTATGCCTTTTTGTGAATATAAATCCGGCGAGTTCGTTATGATGCCGTCAACCTTGGCGGCGAGGTCCGGGTCATAGTCATTCACGGTCCAGGCCTTGATCTGTTTCCCCCTGTCATGCGCTTTTTTTATCAGGGAGTCTTTCAGCCAGCCTTTCCAGACATTGAATGATTTGACATGGGAGTAGTCGTCAAAACTGAATTTATGCAGCCTTTCGTCAAAACACAGTCCGGTGTCCGGGAATATGAAAAAGAACAGCTTCTCAAGCGAGATGTCCGGATTCAGATCATGAACCTTTTTCAGCACACTGTCATCGAACGACTGAATTGTCACGAAACTTCCGGCCTGGTGCTCTTCGATGCATTTCAGGCACATCTCCTCGATCCCTTCACGGCTATGTTTGGAATATTTGATCTCAAGGAGCAGATGAGCTTTTCCTTTGATCAGATCAAGCACTTCGTCAAGGGTCGGGATGTGTCCTTCACACAAATCGCCGTTTTTATCCTTCACTTTCAACTTACGTATGTCTTCGTAGGGCATCTGGCTGATCCAGCCTTTGCCGTTGGTGGTCCTGTCAACCGACGCGTCGTGACAGACCACGATCTTCCCGTCAGCGGAAAGATGGACGTCAATCTCTATCCAGTCCGCTCCGGCCGCTATGCCCTTGCCGATACACTCAAGAGTGTTTTCCGGTCCAAGATCCGCACCTCCTCTGTGCGCGACCACTATGATACTGTCGTTTTGTCCCATAATAACATTCCGATTCTTTTCCGCCTTGCAGGAAGCGCAGGAAAGCAGAATCACCGCAATATACAAAATTTTGGATAGGTGTGTTCTCATAATTTGACTCTGAATAGTTCCCTGAAGCCTTCCCTTACGGCATAATCATACCACTGAAAGCTGTCTGAGGTCTTTTCGGACATCTTTACGACTTTCACGGCGTAGGCCTTGAACGGTTCGAAATTGACAAGTGACCAGATCACGAAGTTCCCGAAACTGTGGGTGAACAGGTCGGAAAGGCTTTCCCCGCTTGGATTGTAGCTCAGCACTTCCTCACGGTAGGTGGAGATGCCTTCGAAATCAAGTCCTACGATCTCCCGTTTAAGGAATTCGTCAACTTCTTCCGGGAAATAATTTTTCGCGGTGGAAAGAATATTCCCGATCGCCTGCACGAGACCGAGTCTGAAAAAGCCGTCGTCCCTGTCGGATGGGGCGGAATCTATTTCCTTCACTGCCGCGCTGTCGCCAAGAAGGCTCATTGTGTGGAACAGCAAGGCCAGGGCGGTCTTGATGAGACCGTTGTCGGACACGAGTTCCGAGACATTATCCAATAGATGCATCAAAAGCGTTCTGTCCCTGCGCGCGATTCCGTCCTCTATCAGTTTGTAGAAGATCGGCACGGCGGTGGAGTCACCCTCATGAGCCACATTGTCTCCGTAATGGGCGCAATAAACATCACAGTACCAATTCATCACGTTACGTTTATAATAACCGGTCGTGTTGGCCTTGGAACTGTTGTGCCCCTTGAACCGGCCTTTGCAGCGCAAGATCCAGTCTGCTGCCTCACGTGAAAAAATCTCCACTAATTCCGGAATATACCCGGATGCTTTCTTGTGGAGCTGGTAGAGAACGTAAAGCATTGACATCTGTGAGTAGTCAAACCATTCGTTACTGCGGTAACGGTCAGAAAAGAAGTCTCTTACGATTGGTGCGATGTTCTCCCAGTCAGAGATTCCGGCCACGATCATCAACCTTTCCATCACGAAGTATGAGAAACTGTCTCCGCTGTAATATGCTTTCAGAATCCTGTCTTTTTCTTTTCTGAAGCTTTTGAATCCGTCATTCCTGCCAGTGATGAAACAGTCGGCGAGCTCACAGACATCATGTCTGCACCAGCGGCCTTCTCCGCCGTCGGAGGCCGGTACGATGGTGTCATCCCAGAATGTCTGGTATTCAATGGCGTTGTTGACGTACGCTGACTGGAATGTTATCTGCTTGCGAAGAATCGTGGAGAAGAAAGGCATTATCAGCTTTATGATGCGGTAATCCCATGTAAGGTAGGAGACAAGTCCTCTGAGCTCGTCCATCAGCCGCGCCGCCTCCTTGTCCCTGCCCGCCAGCATCTCGTTGATCATCAGCATCACCGCTATCCGGCCTCCGGCCTCCACGAATGAAACGGATTTCGACCTCAAGGCCTTGTTGCTTATGGTTTTCACCAGACCTTTCTCCTTTATCTCATCGAACATCCGGTGGACTATCCGCAATGTGATGTTTTCTTTGACCGGAGTATGTGATCCTGTGAATTTTTTGTTGTGGAGATAGTAGATGTACATGCAGGCGTCGTTGCACACATCGAGAAACCGGTTGTTCACAAGCGACCATAAAAGCTCGTATGGATCATTCCGGTAAAGGGACGAATTGTACCAATCACTCAGGAACATTCCGTTGATGACGGTGATGGCGGCGCTTTCGGCAAGCCTGATTTCCGGCTTTAAGGCCGCCTGCAACTCTTTGTGCCGTGAGATGACGTTCTCGTCCGCCTTGTTTGCGTAGATGAGTTTTGTGATGGAATTGAATTCTTTGACCAATTCGGATGAAAGGCCGTCACCTTTCATCAGCATCTTGCGGGTCAGAGAGAACAGAGTCTCCTCAAAATTCTCGCTTACGAGTATGCTGAACAATTCACTGACAAGCAGCGACGCTTCGAAGTTGCCTTCATGATCCTGTATCAAGGAAATGACGGTGGAGTTGTCATGTGTCCGTAAGCAATCCAGGATCAAGGCGTTGCGCAATGTACCCATGAAGACGACATTCCCGCTCTTGCCGCAAAGTGCCTTGATGTACGTCTCTGCCGGAATCATGCTGTCACCGGTAACGTGTTTGTCCACGAAGACCTTGGCCATCAGGAATTCCAGATACCTTTCGTAGATGAATTGGATTTCGGTGTGGCCGTCCGGGCTCTGTACATGGCGAAGGATCGGACGCTCTGGCTTGTTCAGCAATTCTGTGCAGGCTACGGTACGGACTCCGTTCTTGTAGATCAGCGAAGACAGCTTGTGCAGTGGAGACGAGGTGTCCGAGCAAGCTCTCTTGAGCTCCGCGGTCTCAATCCTGTCAGATGGCCTTCCGGCTTCATATTCACCCAACATGTATGAAGCCATGGTAAGAAGGATCTCAAGCTGTTGCCTTCCCGCATAGGAATGTGAGATGATGTCGGTCATCTCCTCGAACAGGGCCACAGAAGTAAACTTCTCCAGCTCGTCAGGCAATGTCCGTCCGACATGATTTGTGCACGCTATTTTCAGCACGAGAGGATCCTTCAGGCGCACGAGTGACACTTTGGACAGCGTGTTGAAATCATTGCTCATCTGGTAAAGATTCTGATAGATTCTCCACGCTTCCTGCAGCTCGGCATCGTTGAATCCATGTACTTCGGTCCCTCCGTCTGGTTTGTACATGAACGCCTCGTCTCTACCCATCTGTTTATGGAACAAGTTCTTCCACGTGTAATTGCGGCATGTGAACAGAACCTTGAAGCGGGAATATTCAGGCTTTATGAACAAGTTTCTGAAGGATTCGTACAAGGCCACAGGACCGATCAGCTCTGAATTCTCCTCATAGTGAAGACACTCGTTTATGGCGTCAAAGAAAACATAGATTATCCGGTCTTCCTGAGCCGCGCGCTCATGCATCTCCCTGACTATCCGTTCTGGATCTTTGCGCGGCGAAGTCCCGAAAACCCTTCTGAGCGTGGCCGGAAGTCCGTATTCCGAAAAATCAGAACTGCTGAAGATAAGCACGCCGTCGTCACTGGCAGAGATTTCCTCAGTCCAGAAACAAAGCTGGTTCGTCTTTCCCTGTCCGGCTTCACCAAGCAGGGGCAGCAACGTCTTGTCGCTTTCCGTGAAATTCCTGAGCATGGAGCTTAGAGCCGTTCTTTCGACAAAGAGTTCCCTGTTATATTTCTTCTCCCTGTAGACCCTGTCGAGAAACCGTGAGGATTCCTCTCTCATCATCTTTCTCATCTCCGGCCAGTTGATCTCCTGGCTGATGTCAAATGCCGGATCGGTGCGTTTGAGCAGAGCATCGAAGTCTGGGTTCAAGGTGTCATTGATCAGGGTGACCGCATTAACATCGGAGGAGATGTAGGAGATTTCCTCGTCCTTCAGTGATTGGAAGACATATTCATACCCTTCTGGGCTTTTGAACACAAGAGGGTACAGATCTGTCTTATGCCCTTGCCTGTACGCTATCACGCAATGGTTGCCTGAATATTCAAAATCCATTTCGGTGAAGGGCTCCATCGCTTTCAGCATGTTGATGACATGTGGCTCCAGTGTGCTGACGACCCCTTTGTAGATTTCGTTTGAAAGGGTGGTGCTGTGCCCTTTGTATTCATTTCTGATTCTGACCACACTTGGCTCGTTCTTCCCTCCCAACAGCCGGTTGTTCCCCCGATGAAACAAGACGGAGGATATCGACTGCACAAGAGGATTGCCGGGCATCTCTTTCTGCGCTATTCTCACAAGCGGATTGAATATGTCATTGACCCAGTCTCCGAATGACAGCGAACGTTTGGTGTCGATCTTTCTCACTATGGCTCCAAGGGGCCTTTGACTGGGTTCAAGGTTCAGTTCGACTTCCTGCAAAAGAACAAACAAGTAGCAGGAGACGTACTGTGTGCTGATTTCCAGAAAATCCAAGGCGTAGTTCATCGCTTGAGAGAACCCCTCGGCATCTATTTGTCTGGTTAGGGATTCCACCGGTCTGGCAAGAGTGCCGGGCAGCCCTTCGTAATGATAGTTTGTCATTCGGGTTGTTTTTTGTGTCAAGTGTTCCGGACATCCGCCACGATGGCTGTGACGTTGTCCACTCCTCCGTTTCGTTTCGCCGCGTCGATCAAGGACGTGCAGCTCTCCTCCGGACTGCCTTCGGCCAGCAGCCGTTCGATCTCATCATCATCCATCATGTCTGAAAGTCCGTCGGAGCAGACCAGAATCCTGTCCGATTCCATCAAGCGGTCGGTGATGTCCTGAATGTAAGCCTCTGTGTCGCAGCCCGCCCCGATGCAGTTGTACAATGCCTTGCCGGCCGGAAGCGGAACCATATCCCTTTCGTGAAGTGTCTGGTCTGAGGTCAGTTGCCTCAGCATTCCGTCCCTCAGACGGTACGTCCGGCTGTCACCCACGTTCACAAGCAGAGTCTTTCCCTGCATCCGGACGATTCCGGTCAAGGTGCAGCCCATGGCCTTGCCTTGATGCCGCTCGCTGGACATTATGTTGAGACAGGCGCTTATGTCTTTGATCTTCAATGCTAAATCCGACACAGGATTGTGATGCTCCAGAGACTTGTCCAACAGGAATGCCCGCAACGCCTCCAGCGTGAACTGGCTGGCGTATTCCCCGCTCTCGTGGCCGCCCATTCCGTCCGAGACGAGCAGACAAAAGCATTCATCTTCAGAGATTTCCTTTTCGATATTCAAAGAATTGTCCCTTATGAGGTACATCCCGACGGAGGCCATGTCCTCGTTGTTGTCCCGAACGCGGCCGACATCCGAGACGCAGCTGATTATCAGTTTCATAGGCTATTCAACAGTGAATTTCAAAGTGGCTATCTTAAGTTTCTGACCCTTTCGGAGGGGGTACCATTTGTCTTTCTCCAACTTCACTCCGTCTATGGCCGTGCCGTTGGTCGAACCCAGATCGCAGATCTTCCACTCACCATCCTCGAAAGCGATCTTTCCGTGATGCCCGGAGACAAATTTACAACTTCCGAGTTCCGGGAATATCCCTCCGCTCCTTCCGAACCCGCCTTCTTTGACATAGAGTGTCATATCTTCACCCTTCAAGGTCAGCAGGGCATCGAATATCTGGTTGAAATCAATTTTTTCCAATGGCTTAGGCTCAATATATCCAGACCGACCCGTTGGCTTTGACATCGAGGCTGATTCTGATTGGCCAGATGGTGATGACATAGGCTTTGGCGCAGCCGCCTGTCCCGAAGCGTTACCTTGATTATGCTCCGCAAAAAACTCTTCGGCGCTGATAAGCAACTCCCCGCACCGAGGGCAGGAAGTCCCTTTCTTGGGTTGACGGCACTCCGGACAGAACATCAGATGCTTTCCGCAGAGATCGCAGTAACGGCTGTCGTCATCTATAACACCTTGGCAGAACGGACATTTCATAGCAGATCCTCCTTTGTTATCGTCTTTGGCTTGGAACCCTCGTAGGCGGCCTGACGGTCAGCGCCCTCAGCGATGAGCTCCTTCATTTTTGAATATGCTCGGCCGGCCACCGCTGACTTGACTTTTCCGAACATATTCCTTACATCCCGCCCGTTGCCGAAGTCGAACGCGCGGTTGTCATACATATCTATGAAGCGGTCTTTCAGAATAGTTTCGGCCTCAGGCTCAATGGAATATCCTTCCTTGCGGCAATAAAGACAGAATATGTCCATCAGCTCCTCGGGATTGTAGTCCTCGAATGTGATGGTCTTGGTGAAGCGGGACTTGAGGCCGGAATTGGAATCCAGGAACCGGTCCATCTCCCTCGTGTAGCCGGCGGCGATGCACACGAACCTGCCCTTGCGGTCCTCCAGCAGTTTCAGCAGCTCGGTCACGCTCTCGTTGCCGAACTCGTCGTGGTCGCCTTGGATCAATGAATATGCCTCGTCGATGAACAGGATTCCTCCCATCGCCCTGTCGATCGTCTCCCGTGTCTTCGGAGCTGTCTGGCCTTGGTATGGAGCCACCATGTCCGCCCTCGACACCTCGATCACATCCGGTCTTGCGATCACTCCGAGAGAGTACAGGATCCTGCCCATCAGCCTTGCTACAGTGGTCTTGCCGGTTCCTGGATTGCCGAGGAACAGATAGTGGTCAGGAACGATCGCGGTGAAGTCCCCGCCGGAAAGCTCGCTGTCCATCTTCTTCTGCCTCATCTCGTTGAGCATTGAACGGATCTCGTTCTTGACGCTTTCCAATCCGATCAGTGAATCCAGTTCCGCGAGGCACTCCTCCTCGGAAGCCACTTTCGGCTCTTCGAACGGAATGTCCTCCGGAAGGATGGTGAAGAATGTTTCCTTGCCGACCTGGCTGTCAGGAAGCGCGTTGACCCTTGTGCCGATGTTCCCCAGCACGCTGTCGAGCATATTCCTTGCCTCACGGGCATTGCCGAAGTCCTTTCCCGACTTTTCCGCCGAGATCTTCCGGAACGCCTTGAGGGCTCTGTCCAGAGTGCCTCCTGCAAAGGAGTAGCCCTGCCCTTCGGCCATCCGGCGGAAGATCTCCGTCAGTTCCTCCGGCGTGTAGTCGTCGATGTTTATCCTGTGCGTGAACCGGCTGGCGAACCCTTCGTTGGCTCTCATCAGGTTCCGCATCTTGTCCTTGTAGCCGGCGCAGACCACCACGAACTTGCCCCGGTCGTTCTCCATCCGGACCATAAGCCGTTCCAAAGCCTTGATCCCCTCGGAATCAGAGCAGTGGCCTGTGTCGTCGAACGGTGCGAGGGCGTAGGCCTCGTCGATGAACAGAACCCCGCCCATAGCCTCGTTCACAGCCTTGTCCATGTTCTTGTCCGACTCGTTGGCGTAGGTGCTGACGATGTCCTTGCGGCTCTTCTCGATGACACGGTCTGTGGAGCATATTCCCATAGCCTTGAACAACTTGCCGAGCACTCTGGCCACGGAGGTCTTGCCTGTGCCTGGGTTTCCGGTCAGGATGATGTTCACGGGACGGATCGAGGCCTTGCCTCCAAACTCCATCCGGCGCTGCTGGAAACGCATCTCCTCCGCAAGATCCCTCAGGGCTTTCTTGACGGACTCCATTCCGACGAAAGAGTCCAGTTCCTTCATCACGCTTTCCACCGAGATCTCCTTCGTGCCGTCCGGCCCGGCGATGTCCTCCCAGGTCAGGACTTTGCCCGAGCTGGCATATTCATCATCACTCAGACCCGCCGTTCTGGTGCAGAGCCGCTCGAAGCAGCGGTCGAATGCGTTGCGCACCTCGCGGGCGTTGCCGAAGGTGTCGGTGCGGCTCAGGTACATCCGCTCAAAATATTTCCCCACCTTGCCCGCTGCCTCGTCCGAAAGGGACAACCCCTTCTTTTTCACCATATTCAGGAATATCTCGGTGAGTTCCTTGCCATTGTAGTCCTTGAACTCTATTTTCTTCTTGAATCTGGAATCGAGTCCAGAGTTGGAGCGCAGGAACATCGTCATCTCCTTGGTGTAGCCGGCGATTATGCAGACGAAGTCTCCGGCCCTGTTCTCAAGGTACGGCAGCAGGGTGTCTATGGCCTCTTGGCCGACCTTGTCGTCATCCCCCTGCTTCAGGGCATAGGCCTCGTCGATGAACAGGATACCACCCATCGCGCTGTTGATGACCCGCTCGGTCTTCAGGGCCGTGTCGCCGACGTACTGTGAGACAAGGTCTTTGCGCATGACCTCGACCAGATGGCCGCTCGGGAGTACCTGAAGGCTGCCCAGAATGTCAGCGAACAGCCTTGCGATCGTGGTCTTGCCTGTGCCTGGATTGCCTGTGAAGACAAAGTGGCTTTTCAGCTGCACAGGCTTGCCGGGATTGTCCCTCTTCTGTCTCTTGATGCTGTCGATGATGGACTGAATCTCCTGTTTGACTTCTGTCAGGCCGGTGAAGGCGTTGATCCTGGCCATGATCTGTTCCTCGGAGAGTTCCTCGAACGGCTCTCCCGGAATGTCGGCCTCCTCGATTTGGGAGCCACCCCGGCTGAACATGTTGAAGGCGCTCTCTTCGGCTATTTTTCCGGCCAGGATTCCGTTCTCCTTGGTTCTGCCGCCACGGAACATCTTCTTGAAGACAAGTCCCAGCCTCCTTTCCGCCTGAGGACTGATCGCCGTCCTGAACTTGTCCCTGACCATTGACACGCACATCGCCTTGAGGTCGTTGTCCTTGAATGGAGAGATGTGGAAACGGAACTCGAAGAGTGACTGTGCGTTGCTGTCAGCGCTGATAAAGGTGCCAAAGCCGTCTTCAAGACCGCACAGGATCACCACCGGCATATTCACATCAACCTTCATCCTTGCGAAGAGTTTGTCCAGCTGTGAGGAGCCGCCCTTGGCGTTCACCAGATTCTGGCAGTTCGTGACCACAAGCACTCCTGTCTTGAGCGCGGCGAGATTCTCGTCCAGCTTGGAGTTGAAGTCGTTCCAGTCAGCCGCGTCCACGGTCTTAGGCCGGAGGTTCTCCGTGATCTTGTTGTGGTAGAGGATCCCGGCAAGTTTTCCGGCCAGATAGGTCTTGCCGGTGCCGGTCTCTCCGGTGATGATGCAGTCAAGCCCTGGCCTTACATCACTGCCGGTACGCTTGCGGAACTCGGCGGTCTGCTCGCAGCGCTTGGTGAAATTTGCGAGGGGTTCCTTGACGCAATCCTTCGCGATCATTCCGTCCCCGGTCACAGAGCCTGCCGAAGTGACCGCTCCTGATGAGCCGGCCGCCCTTGACGCTTCGATTGCTTCGACAGGCTCAGCAACCGCAGCGACCGCTGCAACCAGCCTCTCCCCACACCATTTGCAGTACGAAGCCTCATTTCTGTTCGTCTTTCCGCACTTCTGACACGTTTTCATGAACCTTTTCTGTTATCTTGTTGATTGTGTTACCGATTTTCGGATGATTCTCCGTGATTTTCTCCGTGTCGCTGATCCGAGGAATGACCGCGACAGGGAAGAGCAGCAGGAAGGTCGTCATCGCAGCCAGAACCAAATGCTTCAGCTTGTGCAGCAGGCTTTTAAGGTACTTTGACCGGAAGAACTTCTCGTTGGCGAACAACGAGGAGACAAATTTGTCCTCCGAGGGATTGAACGCATAGTGAAGGGGCTCCAGAATCGTCTGGTCCTCGTCAGGATTCCACATCTTCCTAAGTTCGGACGCTCCCTCGTCACGCGAGAACATCTGTTTGGCGAACCACACGATCGCCGCGGCCACGGCCGCGATGGTCACATAAATGATGTACTTCCCGAGGAACCATTTGCAGAGGAAATACACCGCTACGGTCAGGATAATGAATCTGAATATGTAAGTGAACAGGTTCCTGTCGTAACTCCTGTTGTAGAAGAATAGGTTCAGCAGCAGCGGGAACACGATTCCTCCTCCCCAGACCCAATAGACCGACTTGCCGACATTGTCCAGGACCGGATAGTCGATCGCGCCTATGACAAGCATGAGCAACATCACAAGACACGGGAAGAGCCACAGCGCCACCGCCGCGATCTTCTCCAGCAGTCCAAGAAGCAAAACCGGTGGTGGTAATTGATGCCATCCGACAGCAGTCGTGGCCTCGTTGTAGCGCTTGAAATTCTCATCATCCTTGTCGTATTTGCCTATGAGTTTCAGGTACTTGACCGTGAACCTCTCATAGGTGAGCCGCTTGCTCAGATCCCTCTTTGGGTTTTCTTGCAACTTGACAGCAAGCCAGGCATCCAGGGCGTAGAAGTCAAGAGCCTCACAGATCTCGTCTTTCTTGATCTTCTTCAGATCGTCAAGATAGTAAACGGTCTCTCCGGAAGCCGGGAAATAGAACTGCGCTCCGTCCGCAAGGCCCTCCGCGGCCTTCATCATGGCGATGTCCTCGTTGTAGGGACCGGATTTCCCAACGTTGTCCGCACTGTCGTAGTCCGTGCAGTAAGCGACCCATTTGTCCTGCGCCGCGAACCTGTCCCCTTTGCTGAGGAAGAACTTGTGCAGGTAAGAATCCTTGTAGTCGCCTTGGAACGACTTGAGCAGCAGGTCGGCCAAAGAGGCCGGACATATTCCCGAATAAGGGTTGATGTCGGAGTATCATCCCTTGTACATCTCGTCCCTCTCGCTGTCGAAGACGCAGCGGAAGGCGCAGAAGGCGACGTTGACGAGCAGCCCGATCGATTCCCCGTCCATCGCGTAGTTCGGGTCTTTCGGGTCTGTGATCAAGCTGATGTCCGCCGCAGGGTTGATGGTCTGGATAACAAGCCGGTACAGCATCTCGTAATCTTTGATGCCCTTGCGCACCTGGATCAATCTGTCAGCGTCTTTCTCGGAAAAGACCCTGACCATCTCGACGAAACCGAGCGAGCAGAGGAACTGCTTGTCCTCGTCCGCCACGACCCTGTAGTCAGAGCAGAACTTCACCACGTCCGTGATGTTGCGGCAGTCCACCTCGGTGAACTTCTCCTCCTTGCCGGTCTTCTTGCCTTGGAGGGTGCGGAAATATTTCCGGTCGTATATTCCCCAGACTATCACGCTCTTGGCGTAGCCGAAGCTGTCTTTCTGGGCGGCGCAGGTTCTTGAATATATTCCGTCAGTCTCCTTTTTCCCAAGACGCACCTCGCTGTAGAGATAGACAGGGTTGCTTCTGTCGCCCAGACTTGAACCGAAACCGTCGTCGCCGTTGAGGAGTTTGTTGACATTCACGCAGACATTTCCTTTTCGGTTGTAGAACGGCAGCTGCGGGTCAAGAGCGAGGGCGGCGGCATAGAGACCGGCCAACTGGTTCTTCGGGTAGATTCTCTCCACGATGTCGTTCAGCTTCACCTCCATCTCCGGCATCACCCTGCTTATCCAGCCGCTGATTTTGCCTTTGTACAGGTAGGCCGTTCCGAGAGCCTGATCCTCCATCATGAACTGAGCCAGCTCCTTGGCCGTGTGCGCGATCTTGTTCTTACCTGAATCGAAGACAATGCGCAGAATCTCGGCGTCTTCCACCACGGGAATATTCTCGCCCTCAAGTGTTCTGCGGATTTCCTCGTAACTCCAGCGGTTTTCCGGCTTGCCGATAAGAAGCCCTCGGGTTATTGTCCGCAGAGGCTCCGGCATATCGTCCGGCACAGGCAGCTTGCCTTGGATCTTGAGCTTCACCAACTCCGGCTCCTTCTTTCGGAACTCGCTGTCTCCCATCCACATGGAGAGGACCGACATTCCGAGGGCATAGTAGTCCGAGGCCGCCGTCATTATGGCGTAGGTGACATCTCCGATGCGGGTTGTGTTGGCGTAGAGTTCCGGCGCGGCATAGATCACGGTCCTGGACTGCGGAGTGTTGACGCTTCCGTCGTCCCCGAGAACGTCCGCGATCCCGAAATCTGAAAGCACGACCAGACCTGAGGCTTTGTCGGTGTAGAGTATGTTCTCAGGCTTGATGTCCTTGTGCAGCAGCCCGACCCTGTGCAGTTCACTGAGGTTTCTGGCGGTCATCGCAGTGATCTGGAGGATGGCGGCAGCGTCTTTCCTGAGATCGTAGCCCGCCACGGAGCCATCCTTGCACAACGGCATCAGGACGTAGCCTCTGTCGGTGGCATCGATCCTGACCGTCCCGCTTTCAAGAATATCCACGATCGCCGCCTTCCCTTTCAGCCGCTCCAATCTTTTAAGAATATCCTTGCTCACGCCATTGCCCCGGCGGTACAGTTTCAGGGCGAAGTTTCCCTTCGCCGAACTGACCACATAGACCTCGGCCTCGCCTCCGTTGCCGATCAGTCTGTCAACACTGTAACGGTTGCCTCTGAGGGTGATCTCTTCTTTCGCCTGGATCTTGGCCGCATCGTCCGCCGTTCCATTCGCGGCCGCTGTGCCGGTTGTCCCGCAAGTGAAAGTTGCCTTTGCGGTCACGGTTCCTGAATATTCAGAATCAGATTCGGTTCTGCACGCGCTTGTCGCGGTGATGTCCGCTACGGCTGTGCCGCTGTCTGCTATGGTTCCTGCCATAATTCTTTTTATTGTAAGCTGTTATCCTATGCTGACCTTGTCGTTTCTATTTGAAATCCAGTATCTTTTCTTCCTTATATTCATAGACCCATTTCCCGCCGTGCCACGGTTCGCAGCACTCGCTCGGGCAGTTGTGCCAGCATCCGCAGAAGTTGCAGACCCAGGCTTCTCTGCCCTTTGTCAGGATGACCTTCTCCACAGGCAGCTTTCTGGCCGAGAAATAGTTCCGTTGCTCTTGCGGAGTGGAACCCACCGGCGGAAGCATTCCTTCCAGAGCCTTGTTCAGTTCCTCCTGGATTTTTGAATATTCAGCCCGCAGCTCGGCCTTGCTCTTCATCTTATTGGCCGCGGAACAGGTGGTTCGACAAGGCTCACCAGTCGTCGAAGCTCTCAGTCCCTGAGCTTGTCGAAGGGCCGGTGCTTCGACGGGATCAGCAACCGACCCAGTCTCCCTCTTCTGGTCGCTGCGGTAGCTGAGCTTGTCGAAGCGCCTCAGCGTGGTCTTTCCCAGCAACTCCTTGAGCCTCAACACATCCTCCGGTAACTCAATCTCCTTACTTTCCTGTCCAGTAACCTCCTGCTCCTCAGCCTCAATCCTCGCCAACAACTCCGCCGCCTGTACCGCCAGTTCCGCCGCCTTGACAAACTGTGGATCCTTCAATGCCCTTTCCTGTTCCTTCTTCGCCGCCAGCGTCAACGGCTCGTTGCATTTCCGGCAGAAACCGCCGGCATTTCTGGTCCCGCATTTCGGGCAGACAATTCCGCTTCTGCTCATCCCGCATTCCGGACACTCATCCTCTCCACGTGGAATGTCAGCTCCGCAGAATGTGCACCAGTCCACAAGCGAATGCCCGCAGGACGGACACCATTCCCAACTTTTCTTCACTGGCTGCCCGCAGTACGGACAACCCACGCCATCGGAGGACGCGCGGATTTCCTTCACCTGATTCAGGATGCTTTCCTTGTGCAGTTCCTTCTGCTTGTGCTGGGATTCCATATTCATCGGCTCTTATGATTATTTGACTTGCTTGCGGTTCTGCTTCTTAATGTTTCGGAATCTTGATGACAAATTCCGAGATCACCGGGTAGTGGTCGGAAATGTACTTGACGCCGAATTTCGGCTCGTCAACGACGTTGAAACTCCGTGCCTCGGCGTTGCGGTAGAAGATGTGGTCTATCATTTGAAGTCTGGCTCCGTTTCGGCCGAAATCATTGAAAGAAGGGGTTTTGTCCGCCTTTTTCACGGTTTTCCCGGATTCTTTCAAATAGGTGGCCAGCGGCTTGAGATCCTTGTCCTCGCTGGTGGTGTTGAGGTCACCGGTCATGAACACGACCGCATTGTCCCCGGCGATCTCCTTTATCTTTTCCACCATCAGGACGGCGCTTTCATGCCGTGCCTTCTCACCGGTGTTGTCAAAATGGGTGTTGAAAAAGAATATTATCTGTCCAGACTTCCGGAAGCGTAGTTTGACCCAGTTCGCGCTCCTGACATATTCAGCATCCCATCCCTTTTTCTCCGGAGTCTGATCCTCGTTCAGCCAGAATGAGCCGTAGTCCAGCAACTCGAACCTGTCTGCAAGGAAGAAAACCGGGTTGAAACCGAAATCCGAATCATGGTTGACGGTTCCCGGCTTGGCGTTGCCGTCAATCATGATGTATTCTTTCAACTCGTTCATCATGTATGACTTTTGTCTTGATGTCACTTCCTGAAGGCCAAGCACGTCTGGACGGTATTTTCTGACGGCCTTGACGCATCCGGCCTTCCTGCTCTCCCAATTGTACTTTCCGGTGTCCGCAGGAAATTGGATTCTGATGTTGAAGGACATCACGCTGGCTTTCTCCTCCTTGGCCTCTGCCTTGATCCCGGACAGGGCCCAAGCCGTGATGACCGCTGTCACTAACAATAATATTCTTCTCATAAACCAAAAACTTCTTTTTCACGCGTTAAAAAATATGCCGCCGCGATGGCGTGAATATTTTTGTGTCGCTTAGCGGGTGATTCTTGCCACCCAGCCTCCGCCAGGAGCAAGATGGATTTTCACGATCCCGTCCGCCGGGATCTTCGCGGAAGTTTTCTTATAGTCTCTGGCTGCCCTGTCGGCGTTGATTCCGTCCTGGAAGACGGTCATATTCCCGTCTCCGATGAAGTTCAGGTCAAGGGTAAGGTCGCGCGCATCCCAATTCGTCAGCGCTCCGATGTACCAGATGTCTCCGCTGCGGCGGGCCACGGCGACATATTCACCGATCTCTCCGCAAATCGGAACTGTCTCATCCCAGACAGTAGGGAAGCCAGCGATGAACTCCGTGCACTCCGGTTCGGCCATGTAGTTGGACGGCGAGTCGCAGAGCATCGTCAGCGGCGCCTCGAAGACGGCATATTCCGCGAGCTGACGGCAGCGGGTACCCTGGCTCATCGCCTCGGATCCGATCGGGTGGTAGTTCTTCTTTATTGCGTTGCGCATCGCCCCTTGGGTGTAATCCATCGGGCCGGCCACCATCCTGACGAAAGGAATCGTCACATCGTAGGTGACCTCGTCGTAGCCTTCCGGACTCCATTTCAACTGCTCCAGTCCGGCGACACCCTCGAAATTAAGTACATTCGGGTAAGTCCTTTGGATTCCCGCAGGTTTGTAAACCCCGTGGAAATCGATCAGCAGATGGTTCTCGGCGGCGATCCTCGCCATCCTTTCGCAGAACTTCACGGCCTGCTGGTCGTCCCTGTTGATGAAATCGATCTTGAATCCCTTGAAGCCCATCTTGGCGTAGTGGCTCATCGCCTTCTCCGGGTTCTTCACGATGCTGTTGTAGCTTGCCCAAAGGATGATTCCGACCCCCTTCCCGTCAGCATAGGCGACGAGTTCCTCAAGGTTGATGTCGGGGTTGATCAGGAAGAGGTTAGCCTTGGCTCTCTGCGCCCATCCCTCGTCCATGATGATGTACTCGATGCCGTGCGCCGCAGCGAAGTCTATGTAGTACTTGTAGGTCTCCGTGTTGATTCCAGCGCGGAAATCGACTCCGTAAAGATTCCAGTCGTTCCACCAGTCCCAGGCCACCTTCCCAGGTTTTACCCAGCTCCAGTCAGTGTTCTCGTCCGCCGGAGTGGCAAGCTGCCAGACCAGATCCATCTCCATCAGCGACTTGGCGTCCTGAGCGATTCCGATGACCTTCCACGGGAACTTCTGCCCGGCCTCGACCTTGGCGATGTAGTCGGCGTAGTCCATATCCTGATAGACGTACACCCCGTTAGGTCTCAGCCCGATCGGGTATGGCGCGCGGACGCTTTTCAATTCCTTGCCGCCCTGCCCGTTGAGGAACATTCCAGGATAGCCGGACAAATCTGACTCGGTGATGACGATCTTCACCCCGTCAGCCGCGTCCACCGTCATCGGAAGGAACGCCAGCTTCGCGGGATTCATCCGGGACAAATGAATATGCTCGTAGGTGTTCTCGAACGAGTTGACGAACTGCTGCTTGAATGTCTTTCCGTCGTCGCTCTTGACGTAAGGCACCCACGCCGTCCAGTCCTCGGCGAAGTTGAATTCCGTAAGCTCGTCAGTCACAGTGAACTCCCCGGACTTCACTGTCGAGATGAACCTGTATGCCACCCCGTTGTCGAACGCCCTGAACTCCACATTGTACCCCTTGAACTCCAGCGTCAGGAAATTGTAAACGTCATCCACGGTCGCCTTCTTGTAATTCATCGCCGGGATGCCCTTCACATTGTGGCTCCCTTTCCTGCTCCTGCGAACCTTGTCCGCTCCTCCGAAGACCGTCCCGTCCTCAAATGTCATCGAGATCTCAGATGGTGTCAGGAGCGCAACCCCATCGCGGCTTATTGAATATCTCAGTCCGTCCCCAGTAGAGATTTCCGCCACGATCTTCCCGTCCGGAGAAGAAAGCGACCAATTATTCCGCGCCCCGAAGGCCACCAAAGGCAAGCCGATGAGCATCGCCGCCGTCAAAAGAAGTTGTTTCAGTGTCATATTACCCATAGTAATGAAGCTGATTTCACTAAAAATCAAAAATAGTCATTTTTCCGAATTTTACCAAAACGGGACAGGTTTGAATATGTGAGCATACCTCCCGGGGAACGTTTCCGCCCCGAAATGTCACCGAAGAGCGCCTCTTGACCCTCTTCGGCAATGAAATCGCTCAAAAATGTCGCCCGAGAGACCTTGTTGATCATGACGGTGGCATTATATGCGGAAAATGCCACCGTTGTATGTGTTTTTGCCCCTGACAAGAGCGATATTGCCTGTTTATGCTCCTCTGATCGTGCTCATAGCCGATAAACACGGTTATTTATTGCCCGGAACTGTCTATCGTAGGAATATTTTTACATTATACCTTTGCGATAACCGCCTTAAATCAGCACTTGTCGCAAGGCAATAAAATTTATTCTTGTGCGGTAACTCGATTTTTTTTACCTTTGTCGCAAAGCGATAATGAATATGGCAAATGAGATCATAGGGAGGGAAGAGGAGATCAAACTGCTCGAAGAATGCTATCAATCAGGTAAGGCTGAATTGGTTGCGGTGTATGGCAGAAGACGGGTCGGGAAAACCTATCTGGTAAAAAACCTGTTTCAGGATAGGTTTGACTTCTTTGTCACGGGGCAATACGAGGGGAAACTTCGGGACGAACTGTATTTGTGGAACAGGAAACTCGTGGAGTGCTCCGGAAACTTCTACCCTATGCCGCGCGATTGGAATGAGGCGTTTGAGCAGCTGAAGCACTATCTCGGCACGATCGCGAAAAAGAGAGTCGTGATATTCATAGATGAGATGCCGTGGCTGGACACTCCTAAGTCGAAGTTTGTCAGTGCTTTTGAATATTTCTGGAATGATTGGGCCTCTTCGCGGAGCGAACTTATGGTGATCATCTGCGGTTCGGCCACAACGTGGATGAATGACAATGTCATCTCTCAGAAAGGCGGGTTGCACAATCGGGTCACACGGAAGATAAAGTTGTCTCAGTTCAATCTTCACGAGACTTCTCTTTTCCTGACCAGGAAAGGCATCAAATGGACAAACCACCAGATCGCGGAGTGCTATATGGTTCTTGGCGGCACCCCGTACTATCTCGATCTGCTCCGCAAAGGCTATAGTCTGCCTCAGAATGTCGATTTCCTGTTCTTTCGGAACAACGCCGAGCTTGACGGTGAATATGATGTTTTGCTGAAATCCTTGTTCAAGGACTCGCAGACCTACAGGCGTGTGATTGAGCTTCTTGCCAAGCGCTCCAAAGGCATGACCAGAAAGGAGATGTGCGAAGAACTGAAGTTTTCCGATGGCGGAGCGTTCACTACCATTCTTGAAAACTTGAGGAATTGCGATTTCATACGGTCATATTCAGCGTTCGGGAAGAAGGACAGGGACACGATGTATCAGCTTGGGGATATGTTCATTCTGTTCTGTCTCAAGTTCGTCAAGAATGGTGGCGGAAAGGACGAGGCCTTCTGGTCGAACTCTATTGACGATCCGGCGAGACGGGCTTGGTCAGGATATGCTTTTGAACAGCTCTGCCTCAGTCATATTCCTCAAATCAAGGAAGCCTTGGGCATCCGTGGCATCCTTAGCAATGTCTGCTCCTGGTACAAGAAAGGGGACAGTGAAAAGGGAATAAAAGGGCATCAGATCGACATCCTTATAGAACGCCGGGACCAGGTGATAAATGTCTGCGAGGCAAAATTTTCCAACAGGCCCTACGTCGTGACCGGAAAAAATCTTCAAGAGATGTTTGAACGGATGGAGGATTTCCGCGACACGGTGAAAACCAACGCCGCCTTGCATCTCACGATGATCGCGTCAGACGGACTTGCGACCAATGAATATTCAAGTGAAGTCCAGAGTGTTGTGACGCTTGATGATTTATTTAAGAGTTGATGTTTCTTGTGTTTTGTGCACTTTGGAATGATGATAATTGAAGTTTTGTGCACTTTAGTAATGTTGAAAAAATAAGTAAGCGTTAAAATTGCATCAATCGATAAAATTGAATACATAGAATCACCCTGAACATTATATAACGGCTCTGTTGTTTTGATTTTTTTGAGCCTTGTGCAAACCCTGTGCAAACCGCAGGCACGCAGGAATGGCTCTGGTAATGCTGGGAGGCCATAGTGTGTGGCTGACCCCCATATCCCGAGGGAGGGTCAGCCACAGTGATAGTGGATTGAATACCGTTGGTGGCGTTTTATCGTGTCCGTGGTTTGTAAATGATTGGCATTCTTTGCGGATAATGCCCCCGCCGTGACCAAGACCAGCGCCAACAGCTTTACTTAGGCTTGCAAACCATAATAAGGCAAATAAAAAAGTGGCAATCATTAGTGCAAACCTATTTCGTGCAGGATATGCTGGCGGATCAGGACAGAGAACTTCATGTCTTTTTCTTTTTTTGAACAAAAACGTTTGCGCAACGTACAATGAATCAAATTGTTCGGTCTTGTGGGGAAAATATTTGCAGATTAGAATAATTATTAATATCATTGCGGAAGATATGACTTGCAGACTGAGGATTCTTTCGAAAAGGTGGCATCCTTTCAGAAGCGTCCCACTAACATACAACTGAAGTTTAACATACAAACCGATTGATGAATGAAAAAGTTCAACAGTTTTGATGCTGGCTCCAGAAGCGGGTGCAAACAATGTCGTAATATTCCCTGACCATCACTGGTCCGGTGCGGCATTGGCAATTCTGCCGGCCTTCCCTTTCACGTCGACTTTTCCGGCCTCCAGGCTGCTCCTTGCTCTGATTGCGGGAGGAGTGGCTTACGCGGCTTCTGACCAAACAGACACCGAGTCCGGTGTCCCCAAAACGTGGGTCTCCTGAGGAGTCGCACAGAAGTTTCACAAACCATTTATAAACTGATTTCATTATGTTTAAAACAATGATTGTCAAGAGCATAGGGGGGGGTGGTATTGCCCTCGCTATACTCTTGTTATCCTCGACAGGCCTCAAGGCGGCGGTGACGCACTCCGGTGGCTCGGCGACGCAACAGCAGCAACCGAAGACCCGAATCCTGTCGGGAACCGTTCTGGACGCTGTCACGAACGAACCCGTGATCGGGGCGGCGGTCCAGGTGCGCGGCCGTCAGGGCGGGGAGATCACCGACCTTGACGGAATGTTCACCATCGATGTCCCGTCCGGGGCGGTCATCACCGTCACATCGCTCGGCTACCGTTCCCTGTCTTTGAATGTCGGAAACCGGGACAACATCAGGATTCTCCTTGAGCCTGATTCAGAGGTTCTCGAAGACGTGGTTGTCACCGCGTTCGGAGTGGGACAGAAAAAGGAGAGCGTCGTGGGAGCCGTGCAGCTGGTGCGGCCGGAGTCCCTGATCGTTCCTTCCGCCAACCTCTCCACGGCGTTCGCGGGAAGACTCGCCGGAGTGGTCTCCTTCCAGAGAAGCGGAATGCCGGGACAGAACGGGTCTGACTTCTACATCAGGGGAATCTCCACCATCAGCGGAGTCACGTCACCTCTGATCATCCTTGACGGAGTGGAGATCTCGGCAGGAGACCTCAACGCCATCGACCCGGAGATCATCGAGGGCTTTTCCATCCTCAAGGACGCGACGGCCACGGCGATGTACGGCACAAGAGGGGCCAACGGTGTGATGATCATCACGACCAAGAGCGGGCGCGACCTTGACAGGCCGATCATCGGATTCAGGATCGAGACCAACGTCACGACCCCTACCAGGCTGCCGAAATTCGTTGACGGAGCCAGGTACATGGAACTCTTCAACGAGGCCGTGACAAACCAGGGTACAGGCGACGTGCTCTTCTCCAAGGAGAGGATCGAAGGCACAAGGAAGAGGCTCAACCCTTACGTCTACCCGGACGTGAACTGGTACGACGAGATCTTCCGCAACCACGCCTTCAACCAGAAGGTCAACTTCAACATCCGCGGCGGAACCGGCAAGATCACCTACTTCATGAACCTGACCGTGAATCACGAGACGGGTATGCTCCGCGACAGGAGCAAGGACTTCTTCTCGTTCAGTAACGGAATCAACGTGATGAAGTACGCCTTCCAGAACAACATCGACTTTCACATGTCCAAGAGTTCCACAATCTCGCTTCACCTCAACGCGCAGGTCAATGACATCACCGCTCCGGCAATCAACAACAATGACACGAGTCCCGCAGGACAGATGAACAGGATCTACTCCTCCATAATGGACTGCAATCCGGTGGACTTCCCTGTCTACTTCCCTGCGGGAGAGGAGAAATGGATAAAGTGGGGAGCGTTCAGCGGCGGCAACGACCAGGGGGCGACGAACCCGTTGGCGCAGGCCACCAGAGGCTACGGCACCAGTTTCGCGAGCACGGTCATCGCCAACCTTGACTTCGAGCAGAAACTCGACGTGCTGACCAAAGGATTGAGGTTCAAGGCGATGCTCTCGTTCAAAAACTGGAGCAAGACCACCACGAACCGTTCGCAGGGCGTCAACCGTTACTCCCTTGAAGGCTACACTGTCAATCCTGACGGAACCTATGACCTGAAAGTGACGCCGATCGGCACACCGGGCAAGCCGGTGCTCTCCACCAACAGAATAATGGAGGGAGACCACCGGATATATTTCCAGACCTTCTTGGACTGGAACAGAACCTTCGGAAAGCACTCGGCCAGCGCGATGCTCCTGTTCAACATGGACGAACTGTCGTTCAACAGCGGCGGCGACCTCATCAGCTCGCTGCCGAGAAGAAAGGTCGGCTACGCTGCCAGGCTGTCCTACGACTACGACCACCGTTACCTGCTCGAGTTCAACGCCGGCTACAACGGCTCCGAGAACTTCGCCAAAGGCCACAGGTACGGATTTTTCCCTTCAGTCGCCCTGGGCTGGAACGTCAGCTCGGAAAAGTTCTGGGCTCCTGTCAAGCCGGTCATCTCAAGACTCAAGCTCAGAGGCTCTTACGGACTTGTCGGCAACGACCAGATCGGAGGGACGCGGTTCATCTATCTGGCGGATGTGAACCTTGAGGCCTCACCGTGGTTCACTACCGGCTATGGTACAGGACAGACCCAAAGCCTCCGGGGTCCTACCTACAACCGCTTCCAGAACAATGACATCACCTGGGAGATCGGACGGAAGGTGAACGCGGGGGTCGAGATGGAGCTGTTCGGGTCGCTCAGTCTCACGATGGAGGCTTTCAGGGAGATCCGGAGCAACATATTCCAGCAGAAACTGTCGATTCCCAACTATCTCGGAACGGCAAACACCGTCATCTACGGCAACCTCGCCAAGGTTAAGAACTACGGATTCGACATCTCCGCCGAGTTCGGCAAGTCTTTCTCCAAGGACTTCTACGTGCAGTTCCTCGGCACGTTCACCTACGCGCGCAACAAGGTTCTTGAATATGACGAAGCCCCCGGCACGCGTCCGGCGAACTCCAGGATCGGACATCCGGTCAACACGATCTACGGTTTCATCAGCGACGGTCTCTACATCGACCAGGCGGATCTGGACCGCAGTCCGGAATCCACTCTAGGCAACATAGCGATAGCCCCGGGTGACATCAAGTACATCGACCAGCCCGACAAGAACGGCAAGCTTGACGGGAAGATCACCACGGACGACGTGGTGGCGATGGGGTACCCTACCGTCCCGGAGATTGTCTACGGTTTCGGGCCGACGATAACGTACAGGAACGTTGACTTCTCGTTCTTTCTTCAGGGGGCGGCGAGGACATCGCTGATGATGTCTGGCTTCCATCCTTTCGGAGCGCAGTACAACAGGAACGTGCTTCAGTTCGTGGCTGATGACCATTGGAGTCCTACCAACCAGAACATAAGGGCGGCCTACCCGCGCCTTACAAAGTACGAGAACAACCACAACTCCAGAGCTTCTGACTTCTGGCTCAGGGACGCTTCGTTCCTCAAGCTGAAGAACGTGGAGGTGGGTTGGAGAATCCGCAACGTAAGAGTCTATGCCAACGCCGTCAACGTCCTGACCTTCTCCAGGTTCAAGCATTGGGATCCGGAGATGGGAGGCGGGGCAGGCATGCAGTACCCTACCCAGAGGACATTCAATCTTGGTCTGCAAGTGACATTTAAATGATAACAGTGATGAAAACATTCAGTAAAATAGTCTTTCTTGCCTGCCTTTGTGCTGGCGTTGTCTCCTGCGACTTTCTGGACATTGTTCCCGACGAGAAGGAGAAGGCCGAGGATGCGTTCGAGGATGTCAGAGCCGCCGAACGGTATCTGTATTCCTGCTACAGCTACCTCCCGAATCCGCGCGAGGGGCCTACCTCTCTGGATTTCATGACGGGAGACGAGGTGATCACCGCTTTCGAGCACGAGACATTCGCCTCGTTCCCGAAAGGCAACTTCACCGCCTCCTCGCCGGTGATCTCCTACTGGAACACCCTGTTCCAGGGCTTGAGGCAGACTTACATATTCCTTAACAATGTGGACAAGGTCCCTAATCTACCCGCAGGCACACTCGCGGACTACAAGGCGCAGGCGACCTTCCTCATCGGCTACTATCATTTCCTGCTTTCAAGGTGCTACGGCCCGATCATCATCATCGACGAGGAACCGAGTATCCTGACCGTGGCCTCGGACTACAAGGCCAGGACACCGTACGACCAGTGCGTCGATTTCATTTGCGACAAACTGGACGAAGCGGCGGCGGGTCTCCCTGCCAAGCGTCCTGCGCTGTACTACGGACTTGCGACAAGCGTGGTCGCCAAAGCCCTGAAGGCCAGGATGCTGCTTACCGCGGCCTCACCTCTGTTCAACGGCAATTCCGAGTTCTTCTCTGATTTCAAGGGCAAGGATGGGACACAGCTGATGCCTTTGCAGTACGATCCGGCGAAATGGCAGAAGGCGAAGGAGGCATTCGCCGAGGCCATCAGGGTCGCGGAGGAGGCCGGCCACAAGCTTTACATGAACGACAGCTTCTTCAACGGGAACCTTGAGCCGGCAGACCCTGTGCAGCACAGGCTCCGCTACAACATAATGGAGCCGCTCAACGAAGAAATCATCTGGGCGGACTCCCGCGGCGAAGGATACTACGGCCTCCAGAACAAATCCACGCCTTACAGCAGCAGCTCGGCCTGGAACGGGGTCGCTCCGACCCTCGCGATGGTGAAGCGGTTCTACACCAAGAACGGACTTCCTCTGAATGAGGACAAGAGCCTGTTCTCCCCGTCGAGCATGTACGATGTCGTGACCGTCGATGAGGCACATGCCTCCGAGGCCGAGGTGGGAGCCCAGACCATCAGGCTCAATCTGGACAGGGAGCCGCGCTTCTACGCCTGGGTGGCGTTCCAGGGTGGTTACTACGAGATTCTCTCGGCGGCCTCCAACGGAGCGTACGCCAACGACCCGTCCTACAAGAGGCATTCCGGGACGGACAGAGGCAAGCTTGTCTGCGACTTCGTCCTTGGAGGCAACTGCTCCAGGGACTACGGCGGACTAAGGACCAACAACTACTCACCTTCGGGCTATCTCAACAAAAAGGGCGTTAATCCAGGCTATGCAGTCGCGACCTTTCTCAAAGCCCCTATTGACTATCCGTGGCCGCTGATAAGGGTTGCCGAACTCTATCTCGGCTACGCCGAGGCCTGCGTCGAGACCGGAGACCTCGCCATGGCAAAGACCTACCTGAACAAGGTCAGGGAAAGGGCCGGAATCCCTTCCGTGGAGGAGTCGTGGGAGACCATCGCGGGGAAGACCCTGGACCAGGCCCTCCTCAGGGACATCGTCCGTCAGGAGAGGCAGATCGAATTCTACCTCGAAAACCACAATTTCTGGGATCTCAGAAGATGGAAGATGGCTGAGAAGTATTTCAGCGTGAAGGCTGAGGGATTCAACATCGAGGCAAGGGACATCAACAGTTTCGCCACCGTCAGCACCATCATGTTCGAGCGGAAGTTCGAGTCACCGACCCAGTACCTTCTCCCGATTCCTCTGAGCGATGTGAACAAGAATCTGAATCTTGTGCAGAATCCGGGATATTGATGAAAACATCGTAAACAACAAAGATATATGAGACCAGTCAAAATATTCAATCTGCTTTTCCTGCTTCCGCTGCTCGCCGTCGGCTGCAAGGATGACGACAAGGGAACGGTCCCGTCCCCGATCAAGGATGTCCGTTCGGAGGAGCGTCCCGGCGGGATCGCCCTCTTCTGGACCCTCCCCGCCGACAAGAGTGTCCACTATGTGAAAGTGTCCTACCACGACCATCTGCTGGGGATAGACGAGGTCCGGCTTTCCAGCTGTGACTCCATCCTTATTCCTGACACCAGGGCAAGGTTCGGCGACTACCGCTTCACCATCCAGCCGTTCAGCAGGACGGACAACGGCGGAAAGACCCAGACCGTGACCGCAAGGTCGGGCAGGGCGCCGGTGACGGAGCAGGCCACACGCATCATCCTCAAGGCCGAGCATCTCGGCACGAACGCCCAGGAGCCGAGCGAGGGCCCCATCGCCAATCTGATCGACGGGAACACCGCCACGTTCTTCCACACGGCGTGGAGCGTGGCAATCCCGGGGCCGCACTGGCTCCAGATCCGGCTTCCGGAGGCCTTGACCGAGGGACACTGGAAATTCTGGTACGCTCCGAGAAACAACGGACGGCAGAAACCGACGGACTTCGACATCCTGGTAGGCACAGGCGGCTCGGACTGGACACTCGTCAAGAAGTTCACGAAGGACGAGGACGGTCTGCCTGTTACGGCAACCGATGCCTACACATCGCCGAACCTGCCTGTCACACAGCCTTTTGACCACATCAGGATGGTCGTGAACGCCGTCAACTCAGGCGAGGTGTTCTTCACAATGTCCGAGTTCCGGCTGTGGCAGGTGAAGGTCGTTGATCCGGAGGCGGAATGAAAGCGCTCCGTATCATAGTGTACATGGTTTGCCTCCTCTTCCCGCTCTCCTGCGGGGAGAAGGAGTCTCCTGACGGACCGGAAGTTCCTCCTCTTGTTCCGGAGGGGGAATATGTTCCGGTCGGCAAGCCGGACATCAAGGATGACATCAGGGTCAAGGTGCTGTCCGGAACCGCCTCCTCTTGGCAGCAGGGTGAGAACATCGAGAAATCATTCGACGGAAGTTACGAGACCCTCTACCACTCCTCCTGGGACAACTCGGCGGGTGGTTACTTCCCGGTCACCCTGACCTACAGCTTCTCCAAGGGAACGGACATCGACTACCTTGTCTACCATCCCCGGAAATCCGGTTCCAACGGCAACTTCAGGGAAACGGAAATCCACTACAAGACCCGGGGCAAGGAATGGTCCGCCGCGGGGAAATATGACTTCAAGGGTTCGGGGCATCCGTCCAAAGTGGACTTCCGGACCACACTGAAAGACGTGGAGAGCATCCGGTTCACGGTGTGGTCCGGAGCCGGGGACGGACAGGGATTCGCCTCCTGCTCCGAGATGGAGTTCTACAAGGTCAACCCGGACAAGTTCGACCCCTTGTCACTGTTCACCGACAGGGCCTGCTCAGCGTTGAGGCCGGGGGTCACGGACGAGGACATACGCTCCTGCGGCTCGGAGTTTTTCAGGAATATGGCAGCCTACATGAAGGCGGGCCGCTATCCTACGGAATTCAGGGTTCAGGAATATTCCGCCTATCCCTATCCGGAAGTCGTCGCGCGGGATCTCAAGATCTCACCTTACAGTTTCATGGACGGAGCCACTGGTATCTTCTCGCCCGGCGGCGAGGATATGGTAGTACTCGTCGATGGACTTGGAAACCGTCAGGCCTCGGTCTACGTCCAGAATCTGGACAGACCCGGCGGGGATGGCTTCCACGGACGCTCCTTTCCGTTGAGCGACGGAGTGAACCAGATCAAATCCATGGACAAGGGACTTCTCTACGTTGTGTTTCAAAGCGACGACTATCTGACAGCCGATCCCGTCAAGGTGCATTTCGCGGGAGGCAGGGTCAACGGACTCTTTGACCTGCGAAGGCACAAGGACACAGACTGGCAGAGGCTTCTGGGAGCGGCGGAATATTCTTTCTTTGATGTTGTGGGGGAATATTCACACCTCACCTTTCCCACCTCCCGCTTCCGCGCCCACACCCCGGACGGGGCCGCCCTTGTCCGCGTGTTCGACTCGTTCGTCAGGGCGGAGCAGGAGCTGATGGGGCTGTACCGCTACGGCAGGACATTCCCGAACAGGATGAGGTTCATCGTGATCTACACCTCCTACATGTACGCCACAAGCTACTATACGGCCTACAATGACTCCACCCTGCCGCAGCTGTGCGATGTCCTGAGTCTGACAACCGGCTCATGCTGGGGACCCGCCCACGAGGTCGGCCACTGCAACCAGACCCGTCCGGGACTCAAGTGGCTGGGCACCACGGAAGTGACGAACAACATAATGTCCGAATATGTCCAGACCACAATCCTCAGGCAGCCTTCAAGGCTTCAGACCGAGGACATGGGAGAGGGACTGCCGAACCGCTACGCCAAAGCCTGGAGGGACATTCTGGCCGCTGGCGCGCCTCATTCCACAGAAGGAGACGTGTTCTGCAAGCTCGTCCCTTTCTGGCAGCTCCAGCTCTACTTCGGAGAGGTTCTGGGGCAGACACCCGAGCTGCGGGAGGACAAAGGAGGGTTCTACCC
The DNA here is from genome assembly GCA_900544195.1 of uncultured Alistipes sp. Lineage (GTDB taxonomy): Bacteria > Bacteroidota > Bacteroidia > Bacteroidales > UBA932 > Cryptobacteroides. Next base: position 29,867 of record UQUJ01000026.1, read on the forward strand.
CGATGTCTTTGAATATGTCAGGACTTCCCCTGACCTCGGAACCGCCGGGGAGCAGCAGACGGAGTTCGTCCTCACCTGCTCCAAGGCCTCGGGACACAATCTGCTGGACTTCTTCACCAAATGGGGATTCCTCACCCCCGTGGACGCGTCGATTGACGACTACGGCTCGGGCAGGATGACCGTGACGGAAAGCAGGATCGAGGAGATCCGCCAAAGGGTCGAGGCGCTGGGGCTTCCTAAGCCGGACTCCCCTATAGAGTACATCACGGACAACAACAAGGGTCTGTTCAAGACGAGGCCGGAGGTTATCCCCGGCTCTGTGTCGGTCAGCTCTTCGGGAACCGTCACCCTGACGGACTGGAAGAATGTGGTTGTCTTTGAGGTGAGGGACGCCGACGGCGGTCTGGTCTTCGCCTCCGAAGGCAAGCTCGCCCCGTCCTCCAAGGCGGTCTTCAGCGTTCCAGGCGGATGGAATCCGTCCTACAGGCTCATGGCGGTCTCCGCCACAGGCAAAAGGACGGATGTCACACCATAGAATTTGAAATAGTCAAAAAGAATCCCTATCTTCATCACTCGGCAACATTATAGACAAAGGATATGAAATTGAAATCTATCACATTGGCCGCGATGGCCATCTGCCTGACCGTCCAGACCGCATTTTCGCGGAGGCCGGCGGTCTTTCCGGAAACGGAAGCCCGGGAGTCCGCCCCGGAGGGGCTGGCCGTGGACTTCACCGAACATCTTGACCAAAAAGTTGTCTCGAAGGGAGGTGCTGTGACTCGCCGTCACGAGACGGTGTTTTTCGACTCGGCGAAAGACGCTGTGTCAAAAGACATGGAACAGAGCCCGAACTATTCTTCATTGAACGGAGTCTGGGATTTTCGCTATTACGATTCCGTGCAGGATATGCTGGCGGATCCGGACAAGGCTCCCACGGCCATCAAGGTTCCTGGCAACTGGGAGGTTCAGGGATTCGGGACCGCCGTCTATGTGAACCACCCGTACGAGTTCCGCCCGAGGAACCCGCAGCCGCCACAGCTTCCGGACAGGATTCCCACGGGGGTATATTCAAGGAAATTCACGCCTGAGTTTGAAAAAGGGGAGAATTGCTACCTGAATCTCTGTGGAGTGAAAGGCGGCGCGTATGTGTTTGTCAACGGGAAATTTGTCGGTTACAGCGAGGATTCCAAGGATTTGGTCCGCTACGACATAACCCCTTATGTGGAAAGCGGCAAGGAGGCGGATCTGCGCATTGTCGTGACCAGATGGAACACAGGCAGCTACCTTGAGTGTCAGGACTTCTGGCGCATCAGCGGAATCGAGCGGGATGTCTATCTGTCAAGGGAGCCGGCCACGGTTCCGGAGGATTTTGACTGGAATGTGGTCTCGACGCTGTCCGAAGACCTCTGCACCGGAGATTTCAGGCTGGAAGTCAACTCCTCGAAACCGATCAATGTCAGCTGGATCCTTCTGGATGCCAAGGGCAACGAGACCGCTAAAGGAGAATCAGAAACGGTAAAAGGCGTAAAACAGTGGCAATCAGCCATCAAGGATGTGAGAAGGTGGTCTGCCGAGACACCGGAGCTATACACCCTGCTGCTTTGCGTCGAGGGGAAACACGCCAAGGCTAATGTCGGTTTCCGCCGTCTGGAAATTGTCGGCAACCAGTTCCTTGTGAACGGGCAGCCGATCAAGTTCAAGGGAGTCAACATCCACGAACACAATCAGTTCACCGGTCATTACATCACCGAGGAAGACATGCTCACCGACCTCAGGCTGATGAAAAAACACAACATCAACGCCATCCGCACCAGCCACTATCCTTTGCCTCGGCTCTTCTACGAACTTTGCGACGAGTACGGATTCTATGTCTATGACGAGGCCAATATCGAGTCCCACGGGATGGGTTATAATCTTGAGAAAACCCTCGGCAACAATCCTGACTGGCTGCCTCAGCACAGGGACAGAATCCTCAACATGTACTACCGGACCCGCAACTACCCGTGCGTCACGATCCTCTCTCTGGGCAACGAGGCCGGCAACGGCTGCAACTTCTACGACACCTACCGGGAACTGAAGGCTCTGGAAAGTGGCGGCCAGAACAGACCGGTCTGCTACGAGAGGGCCGTCTTAGAATGGAACACGGACATGTTTGTGCCGCAATACCCTGACGCCGAGTGGTTTCACAAGATGGGGAAGAGCGGCTACCCGAAGCCGGTCGTGCCTTCGGAATATTCCCACGCGATGGGCAATTCCAACGGCTCGCTCGACCGCCAGTGGAAGTACATCTATGAATATCCGAACCTCCAGGGCGGCTTCATCTGGGACTGGATCGACCAGGGACTCTACGAGACCGACAGCGACGGCAGAATGTACTGGACGTACGGCGGTGACTACGGGGAGCACTCTCCGAGCGACGGCAATTTCAACTGCAACGGAGTCATCGCGCCCGACCGGACACCTCACCCTGCGATGGCCGAGATAAAGCACGTCTATCAGGACGTGAAAGTCTTACCGGAGGATGCCTCCCAAGGGATCTTCAAGGTTCAGAACAGGTTTTATTTCAAGAGTTTGAATGAATATGCCCTCAGATGGGCCGTGACTGCCGACGGCACCCGGATCGCTTCCGGCAACGTGGCTCTCTCCGCCGCTCCACAGTCCGAGGAGGAAGTCCGCGTGAGGCTGCCGAAACTTCCGTCCGACAAGAAATGTCTCATAACCTTCGAGACTCTCACCAGTAAGGCTGCCGGGCTTTTGCCGGAGGGTAGCGTCATCGCCTGCGATCAAATCAAACTATCTGATGCCAGGAGACTTGCGACTCCTCGGCTGGCGAGGGGAGTAAAGGCCACCGAGACAGAGACGGCGATCGCCCTCGAATGCCGTGACGCGTCGCTTGTCTTTGACAAGGCACTGGGATGTCTGAAGGAATATTCATTCAAAGGAAAGAATATGTTCAATGAGGATTTCGGCCTCAGACCGCTGTTCTGGAGGGCGCCGACCGACAATGACTACGGCAACGGGATGCCGTCCCGCTGTCAGGCGTTCAAGGTCTCCAGCCGGGAGTTCGATGTGAAGGCGGGTCTTGAAGGGGATACGGTAGTGGCTGAATATTCATTGGCAAGCGGAAACATATTCACAGTCCGCTATACCCTGCTTGAGGGGGGCATCCTTTCCGTCGAGTCGGATTTCAAGGGTGTCAAGTCCTCAAAGCCGGTCGATGTGCCGCGCATAGGGTTCCGGATGAGGCTTCCTGCCTCCGCCGATTCGTTCACCTATCTTGGCAGGGGGCCTGAGGAAAACTATGCCGACCGCTTCGGAGGGACGCTGATCGGGGAATATTCATCATCCGCCTCCAAGGAATATGTCCGCTATGTGCGTCCGCAGGAATGTGGGCATCACATTGATTGTGAATATCTTTCCATCGGAGGTCTGGCCATCCGCTCCGACCGCTTTGAGTTCAACGCTCTCAGGTGCGCGGTCGAGGATCTCGATTCCGAAGAGGCTGTCCAGCGTGACTATCAGTGGGAGAACAAAGGACCTTTGACCGAGAACGATCCGGCCAAGGCGAAGAATCGTCTCCGCCGCCAGACCCACATAAATGACTATGTCGAGAGAGACTTCGTGGAGGTTTGCGTGGACTATGCACAAAGCGGAGTCGGCGGCTACGACAGTTGGGGGTCAAGGCCGGACGGTGACAGATGCCTCTGGAGCGACCGTGACTATTCATTCCGCTTTGCGATTGTCCCCGCCAGGGCGATGGGCGTGCGGAAGTCGTTGGGATTTGATTTTTAGGAATATTCCCGAGATTAGTAATCCTTAAGCAACATTCAAAAAATAACCTGCATCATCTTAAGGAATCTTTTCGGTCTAGATCTCTTTTCTCATCAGTCATGTGCCACCGGCACACTCCTTCTTCAAAAAAAGATCTATCCTCGAAAATCTTCTCTTAATCTGAAGCAACTTATTTTTTTTTCATGTTCCTAAAAGAATAACTTGGTGATCTTTGATTGTCTTTTCGGTCTATATGTCTTTTCTCATCAGTAATGTGCCACCGGCACACTCCTTATTCCCAAAGACATCTATCCTCGAAAATACTGCCAAATCTTTACCAACTTATTTTTTAACGCTTGCTCAGGCGATTTATTCCGTGAAGGAGCGTCAGATTTTTCGGGATTTGTGATAACTTTGTAAGAGAATGATTTGTAAACAGTAATAAGCAATGAGATTCAGAAGTTTATTGGCCGCCATGTCACTTGTTCTGGCGGTATCATGCGCCACTTCCAAGGAGGAGGGGCCGATCAAGGTAGAGACACCTGCCCGTCCCGCGGGTCAGGAGAACGCGCTCGGGCTGACCGTGCCGGCGATGGACACCGTCCGTGTCGGTTTCGTCGGTGTCGGAATGCGCGGCTCAAGCGCCGTGGAGCGTTACACCTACATTCCGGGCGTGAAGATCAACGCCCTTTGTGATGTCGAGGCCGACAGGGTTGAGGCCGCACAGAAGACCTTGGAGGACAGGGGGTTGCCTAGGGCTGCCGGTTATTCCGGATCCACCGAGGCCTACAAGGAACTCTGCGAGCGTGACGACATCGACCTTGTCTACATCTGCACTGACTGGAAGCATCACGTTCCGATCTCTCTCTATGCGATGGAGCATGGCAAAAATGTCGCCGTTGAGGTTCCGGCCGCGGCTTCTCTGGAGGACATCTGGGCTTTGATCAACATGTCCGAGAAGACCCGTAAGCATTGCATGATGCTTGAGAACTGCTGCTATGATTTCTATGAGATGGCCGTCCTTACGATGGCTCAGAAGGGCTTGCTCGGAGAGATTCTCCATGGAGAGGGTTCCTATCATCACAATCTGGATCCGTTCTGGGACTCCTATTGGAACAACTGGAGGCTTGATTTCAACAAGGAGGTCAAGGGTGATGTCTATCCTACCCACGGCCTCGGTCCGGTCTGCCAGGTGATGGACATCCATCGCGGCGACCGTTTCAAGACCCTTGTCGCGATGGAGACCAAGGCTGTGAACGGTCCTAAGCATGTGGAAGCCAGAACCGGAGAGAAATGTGAGGACTTCCAGAACGCCGATCTCACGATTACGATGATCACGACGGAGAAAGGCAAGACCATCCTCGTGGAACACGACGTGATGACGCCGCGCCCTTACAACCGCATGTACCAGATTGTAGGCAGCGAGGGCTATGCAGGGAAGTATCCGATCCAGCAGCTCTGTCTGAGGGACAACGCCTTGACCGAGGCTTCCACTGACTACCAGAACCTTGGCCGCGAGGTCACCTATTCGGGAGACAGGCTCAAGGCAATTCTTGAGGACAACCGCAATCCGATTCTTACTCCTGAGCTTGAGGCTCTTGCAAAGCAGGTCGGAGGCCACGGAGGGATGGATTTCATCATGGACTACCGTCTGGTCTACTGTCTGAGGAACGGCCTTCCGCTTGACATGGATGTCTATGACATGGCCGAATGGTGCTGTCTCACGGAGCTGGGCAGAATCTCCATCGAGAACGGCAACGCTCCGGTCGAGGTCCCGGACTTCACACGTGGTGTCTGGGATCAGATCCAAGGCTTCTCCTACGCCTTTGCCAAGTAGAGGTTTTCAAGAATGAGTCCACTTGAAAAAGTGCCATTTGCCACTTTTTACCCCTTACAGATGTATC
>UQUJ01000027.1 GCA_900544195.1 uncultured Alistipes sp.
GAAATCATGCGCTTTGTCCGGCCGGCAAGGCTTTCAGCGGACAAACTATTGAATATACTCGGCAAACAACCCGGAAGTGCCGGACCCGCGCTACGAGACTGGCGGTAAACCATTGACAAACAACAATCGTCAATCGTCTCGTCGTCGCTCTTTAGCGCCTGTCGTTCAGGAACGAGAGGTAGTAGAGCAGTGTGGCGAGGGAACCCACTGCGGCGATGACGTAGGTGTAGGCTGCCCATTTGAGGGCGTCGATGGCCATCGGTCTGGTCTCGTAGTTCGTGATGCCCGCGCTCTCCAGCCAGTTGACGGCCCTGTGGCTTGCGTTGATCTCGACCGGAAGGGTGACAAAGCTGAAGAGTGTTGTCAAGGCGAAGAGGATGACTCCGAAGATCAGCACAGGATAGCTGTGGAACATGGAGACCAGAATCACTCCCGCAAGCAAGACCCACTGCACGATCCTGCTGGAGAAGCTGACGACCGGAACAAGAGCTGTGCGCATCCTTAACGGAAGGTAACCTTTGGCATGCTGGACCACATGTCCGCACTCATGCGCCGCCACTGCCGCCGCGGCCACGCTGCTTTGATTGTAAACCTCCTCGCTGAGGTTCACAGTCTTTGTCTGCGGATTGTAGTGGTCGGTCAGGCGGCCTGGGATGCAAGTGACTTTGACATCGGTGATCCCGTGGTCATAAAGCATCTTGCGGGCGACCTCCGCTCCGGTCATGCCGTTGGTGGTCGGAACCCGTGAATATTTCGTGAACCTGCTTTGAAGCATGCTTTGGATGATTTGGCTCAGAATCATCACTGCAATCATTATTATCCAGATTGATCCGGTGCTCATAATGTTTTCTTACTTTATTTGTTAATCTTTCGCAAGCCGGCAATTACGTGCGGTAAAATCTTTGTCCATGCGGTGATTGCCCACCGGTGGTGTTTTCATCAATTAATAGACCAGAATCCAAACTTACATAAAAATCTGCGATTCTTACGCCCGTTCCATAAGAAAGAAACAGTTTTTAGAGGAAATATAAATATTTTGGCAGTGATTTTGGCAGAAAAACAGTAATTTTGTCAGAATTTGAGTTCATGACATGTCAAACGGCGTAACAGATTTTTCAAGGCTGGAACTGAATCTCCAAAACTGTCTCGGCAACTACCGGTACTTCCGCTCTAAACTTCAGCGGACGACCAAACTGCTGGTTTTGGTCAAGGCCAACGCCTACGGCCACGGGGCTGTGGAGTTCGCTCTGATGATGCAGAATGCCGGGGCTGACTATCTGGCAGTCGCTCTTCCGATTGAAGGGATTGAGCTCCGGCAGTCTGGTATCAGCCTTCCGATCTTGGTGCTGACCGCCGGCACGGACTATTTTGACGAGATCATCGACAATCACCTTGAGCCGGGAATTCCAAACCTCTACACTCTCAAGGCCTTGGTATCCACGTTGCAAAGCCGTGGCATAGAGGATTTCCCGATCCACATCAAGCTTGACACCGGCATGCACCGCCTTGGCTTCATGACAAGCGAGCTTGATGATCTGAATGAATATCTCAAGACTTGTCCCGAGGTGAGGGTGAAGTCGGTATATTCACATCTGGCGGTCGCCGAGGATCCTTCGATGGATCAGTTCACGTTGGGGCAGATCACCATGTTCGAGAACAACGCGGCGAGGCTTGATGATGCTCTTGGGTACCATCCGATGTGGCATATTCTCAATTCCGCCGGCATCGAGCGTTTCGCGCGCTACCAGCATGACATGGTGCGGCTGGGTGTAGGAATATACGGGATCAGCTCCTTGCCGGAAGTCCGGCTGAAGCCGGTCGCGTCACTTAAGGTGAAAGTTTTGCAGGTCAAAGAGTTGAAGTCTGGAGACGGTGCCATCGGCTATGGACAGCATGGCTTGATTGCTCCGGAGGGAACCCGGATCGCCACCATCCCTGTCGGGTACGCTGACGGAATCGACAGGAGGCTCGGTTGTGGACACGCCAGCTTTTCGCTTAACGGTCATCGTGTGCCTACCATCGGGAACATCTGCATGGACATGTGTATGCTTGACGTGACCGGGGTCCCGGCGCAGGTGGGGGACACTGTGACGATTTTCGGGGAGGATCCTACTGTCAGTGAACTCGCGGGAATTCTGGACACGATTCCGTATGAGATCATGACCTCGGTTCCGCGCCGCATCGAGCGCGTCATTGTCCGAAGGCAACTTCCTCAATAAGGTCACTTCGACAAGCTCAGTGAACGTCGTGGCTCGGCCGCTGGGCCTGTCACTTCCGGCCCGCTGATCCTGTCGAAGCGACTATTCGGAAATCATCATGCTGGCCCTGATCTCTTGGGCCAGAGCAGAACCCTTCAGATGCTCGACGATCGCGAGAGCGAAATCCACGGCACACCCGGGGCCGCGTCCGGTGATCAGATTCCCGTCAGCCACGCATGGAGTCTTGACATATTCCCCACCCTTCGCGATCGGAGCCGCCTCGAACCCGTCGTAGCAGGTGAACCTCTTCCCCTTCAGCGACGGAATCTGCGAGACTACCAGTCCAGGAGCCGCACAGATCGCGGCCAGAGTGCCACCCTCGGCGTAATGCCTCTTCATCAGTTCCATGAGCTTCACGTCCTCGGCAAGGTTTTTCGTTCCCGGCATCCCTCCTGGGAACACAAGCACATCTTTCTCGCTTGTCCCGTCGAACTCTGCTCTTTCTTCGAACAGGTCGCGTGTCCAGTCCACAATCACCGTTAATCCATGCGCGCCTGTCACAATCTCATTGTCTGTGATTGAGACAATTCTTACGTCGATTCCGCCCCTGCGAAGAACATCCAGAGTGGCAAGAGCCTCGATCTCCTCGAAACCTTCGGCTAAAAAAATGTAGTTTCCTTTCATATTACGGCGTGTTTTTATAATGTGTTTATAATGAACTTGTTATGAAATCGTCCCCTCACGTAATGACCAGAACGTTTTAGCAATTAACTAATATGTAGCCAGTTACGTGAATTCTCCCGGCCTCCCAGTGATAATCACGATGTTATTACATTAAAGGGTGACTAAAATTTTTAGTCACCCTCTGTCCCGGTTGAGATATCAGGACTCGAACCTGAACTGGCAGAACCAAAATCTGTAGTGCTACCATTACACCATACCTCAATTCCATTCGCAAAGTTATTCAATTTCCCGCAATTCTGCAACCTTGCCGCGCCGGAATGGCGACAAAAAGCATCGCTTTTTCGTGGGGATATTCCTATTTCTTCAGAAGTTCGTCGATGTGTTCGGCGTAGTCCAGTGAGGAATCAAGGTAGAAAACAATCTCCGGCACGATGCGGAGCTGCTTCGCGACCTGGTGGCCGAGCTCTCCACGCAAAGCCTTGACATTGTCGTTCAGAAGTTTCATCACTTCCTCCGCCTTTGCGGAAGGGAATATGCTCACATAGGTTTTTGCAAGCGAGAGGTCGGGGCTGACCATGACCTCACTTACCGTCACCATCGCACCCCCGAACACGGCCATACCCTTGCCTCGGATGATCTCCGCCAGATCCTTCTGGATCTCACGGGAGACTTTGAGCTGTCTTGTGCTTGCCGGTTTCTCCATGATTACAAAACGTTGATGATGAAGTAGTTCTTCTTGCCTTTCTGGGCGAGGATGTACTTTCCGTCCACAATGTCTTTCCCGGAGACCTCGTACCCGATGTCGGAGATCTTGTCCTTGTTGATGCTCACGCCGTTGCCCTGGACCATCTTCCTGGCCTCTCCCTTGGATGAGAAGACCTGGGTCTTCACGGCGAGGAGGTCAATGATGTCGCAAGGAAGGTCTGATTTCTGAATATCAAAGGTCGGCACGCCGCTGAACACGGCGAGGAACGTCTTCTCGTCCAGTTTCCTCAGCTCGTCGGATGTCGAGTTGCCGAACAGCATCTTGGACGCGGAGACCGCGTTGGCATATTCATCAGCCCCGTGGATCATTGTGGTAAGCTCCTTGGCGAGAAGCTGCTGGAGCGTCCTGCGGCCAGGATCCTGACGGTGCTCCTCGATGGCGGTGTCAATCGTCTCCTTGTCAAGAAGGGTGAATATTCTGATGTATCTTTCCGCGTCCTCGTCGCTGACGTTCAGCCAGAACTGGTAGAACTCGTAAGGTGATGTCTTCTCCGGGTCGAGCCAGATGTTGCCTTTCTCCGTCTTTCCGAACTTTGTTCCGTCGGCCTTGCGGATGAGTGGGCAGGTGAGGGCGAACGCGTCGGTCTTGCCGAGCATCCTGCGGATGAGCTCAGTGCCGGTGGTGATGTTGCCCCACTGGTCGCTTCCGCCGAGCTGGAGACGGCAGCCCTTGTTCTCGTAGAGCCAGAGATAGTCGTAGCCCTGGAGCAGCTGGTAGCTGAACTCGGTGAAGGACATTCCCTCGCGGGACTCGCTGGAAAGACGCTTCTTCACGGAGTCCTTGGCCATCATGTAGTTGACAGTGATATGCTTGCCCACGTCCCGGATGAAGTTCAGGAAAGAGTAGTTCTTCATCCAGTCGTAGTTGTTCACTAGCTCTGCCTTGTTAGGCGCGTCGGAGTCGAAGTCAAGGATCCTTGACAACTGCTTCTTGATGCCGGCGATGTTGTGCTGGAGGGTCTCCTCGTCCAGAAGGTTCCTTTCCTGGGATTTCATCGACGGGTCGCCGATCATTCCGGTCGCTCCTCCGATCAGGGCGATAGGCTTGTGCCCGCACTGCTGGAAGTGCTTCAGGATCATAATGCTGACAAGGTGGCCGATGTGCAGGGAATCAGCCGTAGGGTCGATGCCGACGTAGGCGGCCTGAGGCCCTTCCATAAGTTTTTCCTCAGTTCCCGGCATGATGTCCTGGATCATGCCTCTCCATTTGAGTTCCTCTACGAAATTCTTCATTGTATGTTGCGTTTTTATATTCATTTTGCGGCGTTATTTTGAGACTTGTCTCATTTTCGCGCCTGTTTTGTGCAAAGTTAGGCAAAAATAACGTAAATTTGCAGGCTGGAAACGAAATTAACAGTTTAAATATAAACGAATATGAGAAAGAAAATCGTTGCCGGAAACTGGAAGATGAACACAACTCTCCAGGAAGGCGTTGAACTTGCGAAGGCTGTGGCCGCCAAGTCTGTTGAGACTCCAGAGAATGTTGGACTTATCGTAGCTCCTCCTTTCACTCATCTCGCATCAGTGGCAGAGGCTCTCAAGGGCTCAAAGGTTGAGCTTTCAGCCCAGAATTGCGCTGATCACGAGAAAGGCGCCTACACAGGTGAGGTCGCAGTGAATATGCTTACATCCGTCGGCTGCCAGTGGACCATCCTCGGACACTCAGAGAGAAGGCAGTACTACGGCGAGACTGACGAGAAACTCGTCGAGAAGACAAAGCTCGCCCTTGCCGCCGGTCTTGGTGTGATCCTTTGCGTTGGTGAGAACCTTGAGCAGAGAGAGGCCGGGAAGCACTTCGATGTCGTTACCGAGCAGATCAAGAACGTCCTCTACAACTTCACAGCTGAGGATATGGCCAAGATCATCGTGGCTTACGAGCCGGTTTGGGCCATCGGTACCGGAAAGACCGCTTCCGCCGGGCAGGCTGAGGAAATCCACGCCTGCATCCGCAAGGTGCTTGCCGAGAAGTTCGGTGAGACCGTGGCCGAGGACACCACAATCCTCTACGGTGGAAGCTGCAAGCCTTCAAACGCCAAGGAGCTCTTCGCCCAGAAGGACATTGATGGTGGCCTCATCGGTGGAGCCGCGCTGAAAGCAGACGATTTTATCGCTATAGCACAGAGCTATTAACGGATTGTTTACCAAAAAGGGGAGGCAAAGTTTCAAACTTTGCCTCCCCTTTTTGGTATCGTATGTCTCTTACTTCTTGGACTCCTCAACAGAAACCTTTCTGAATTCCTTGAGATCCTTCATGAGTTCGAGAGCGGCCTTGCGGGCGCGTGCGCCGGCGGCCTTATTACCCTTTTCTACCTGAGCGTCAGCGTTCTCTACGAACACGTTGAGCTCTGCCTTGATTTTAGCGACAAGATTCTCCATTTTTGTTCTTAATTTAGTGAATAGTTGGATTATTAATTTGTATTATAACAATGTTATCTACTCGCTTAATGCCTGCAATTTATGGAAAAAAATGAAATTAACAAACTTTTTTCCGCAAAAAGGCTGATTTTATGACGGTTCCCCCGCTTTTTCTCCTTTCTGAGGCTTAGTTTCGCCTTTAGCAGGCTTCACATTGAGCAGATTCATCGCCCTGTCAGGGCCGATGGTGGAGAAGTTCTTGATGCCCTCGATGACTCTTTCGCAGATTCCCGGAACAGCCGCCTTCTCCTCGGCACCCAGTTCCCCGATCACGAAGTCAACCTGTCCGCCTCGCGAGAAATTGTTCCCGATTCCGATTCTGATCCGCGCCCATTGGGTCGTTTCAAGCCGTGCCTGAATGTCTTTCAGTCCGTTGTGTCCTCCGTCACTTCCGTTTTTGCGCATTCTGACCGTTCCGAACGGAAGGTTGAGGTCGTCACAGATCACAATGAGGTTCTCAAGGGGCAGTCTCAGCCTGTCCACCCAGTATCGTACGGCATTGCCGCTGAGATTCATGTAGGTGGAAGGTTTGAGGAGGTAGAACTTACGTCCTTTGAATGAAATCTCGGCCACGTCACCGTAACGTTCCGTCCTGAAAACAGTGTTGGATGCCTGTGCCCAGGCATCCAACACCATAAACCCCATGTTATGTCTGGTAGAAGCGTACTCCGCGCCGATGTTTCCCAATCCTGCGACAAGGTAGTTCATGCCAGTGCCTTTTTCAGAGGTTTGAGCAGGCTTATTCAGCAGCCGGCTCAGCAGTCTCCTCAGTCGATTCAGTCTCATGCTCCTCGGCGCCTTCCATCTTCTCCTCGTGAGCGAGCTGCGCGGCGATCTGACGTGTTGACTTCACGGCGCAGATGATTGCGGTCTTAGGAGTAACGACGGTCACGTTCTCAACCTTGATGTCGCCCGCGACGATGCGCTTCTCGATGTCGAGTTTGGTCACGTCGAGGTTGATGGTGTCAGGAAGGTTATTCATCAGGGCGCTGATGCGAACCTCTCTGCTGACGAGAACGAACTTACCACCTCTCTGTACTCCGACAGGGTGACCGCTCACTACAACAGGAACCTTGATGACGATAGGCTTGTCCTCGGAAACAGCGAGGAAATCAGCGTGGAGGCAGTTGTCCTTTACCGGATGGTACTGGAGCTCGTGAACGACGGCTGTGTAGGCCTTGCCGTTGTCAAGCTTGATGTCGATGATGAATGACGCCGGAGTGTGGGTGATGCCCATAAGATCTCTTTCAGTCACAGTGAAGAGAATATTCTCCAAACCTGGTCCGTAGAGGTTGCAAGGAACGAGACCCTGCTTACGGAACGCTTTTACCACGGCCTTGTTGCCGACTTCACGGACTTTGCCGTTAAGCTCAAAATGCTTCATTGTTTTGTTGTTTAAAATGTGTTACTCAGTTCCGGATCACCCGGAACCCCATTGCACCAAAAGCGCCGACGCGCTTTGTAATTGCGCCGCAAAGATAGGAATATTTTGTAAATCAGCCAACAACTTACCGCAGAATTTTCAAGCGTAAGGAATGACCCGTGAATATTACTTCACCAGTCTCGTGGCGTTATTCCAAACCTCTTTCCTGTAGTAGAGATCCAGCAATGGCGTCCCCGCGCACGGCAGGTACATGCTGAAGCCGGAGTAGGCCTTGATGTCGTAATCCTCCAAAAACTGTCCGGTGGAGTTCTTGTAGATGACGCAGCCGTCAACGGCCTTGTCAAGGTCTTCGAGGTCGGCTTTTGAAGCCCCGCATTTCTCGAAGATGTCCACGAGGTCGTAGAAGTAGTGACGGCCCTGCCTGTAGTAGCCTTGGATGTCATCGACCGGAGCGTCGGCGAGTGCGTCGGAATATTCATTGATCATTCTGGCGCAGACACTTGCGAGATTGTCCAACCCGCTTGTCCTGACGAGGTTGACTGTCGAGGAGCGATAGGCCCCGCTTTGCTTGTCGTACATCTCGAACGAGTCCTTGAAGAGTCCTTCGAGATCCGGAGTCTCCCTGTTCAGGAGGAACGATGTGATCTTTGTGTAGTTGAACATCCCGTCGCCCAGTACCTCCGCAGGAGAAAGGCCAAGATAGTCAGCCTTGTCCTTGAGTCCGTAGGCCACTTCAACCCCGCCGGAGAAACACATGTCGAAAAGCAGGTAGTCGAGATGGTAGGGAATCGCGTCGGCGAACTCGCTGACACTCATCTCGTGGCCGTAATAACTGCCCTTTATGTAGTCCTGTCCGATCGAGCGCGTCATACCGTAGAACGGATCGGTGTCGGGCAGATCTCCCTCCGGGACGGGAAGCCTTGGATGCCCAACGCTTTGAGCGGCGATGCCTTGCCTGGACGTGCCAACCTCTCCCTTATGGTCATCCTCGAATCTGGACGGGCTGTAATAGTAGCCGGCAGGAAGCCAACCGGATCCATGCGAAGAGAAGACAAGTCCATAACCCTTGGCCGGGAACTCGTCCTTGACATAGGTCAGCACCTGCCGCATGGTTGAGGATGAAGCCGCGATTGTCTCCGTGCCGAAAGTCTTCAATGTGTCGGAGACAATCTTTCCGTTAGGTTTTTTGTAGATTCTACGCAGGTGTGACTCCACAGGGGTATAATCGAAGGCTCCCTTCGAGTACCTTGAATAGATCAGCACGACATCGCCGCTCTCTCTGGGAACATAACCTGCCGGAAGGCCTTTCTCCGTGCCGTCCATGTTGTTCTTGAGATAGGACGTAAGGTTGTTGACCCCGCATTCGTAGAACAATAGCACTTTACGGTTCACGTTGACCGGCTCCTCTGGTTTTTCCTTGCAGCATCCAACCGTCGCGGACAGAAGCAGAACCGCGGCTACGGAACCGGTTATGACCTTTATGATATTCATAGTTTGTCTTTATTATTTGGTTTAAGTAATCCTTAAAAGTTTTTAACGCTTACTAGTGCCGGATTTGACGGCACAGACGCAAATATAAGGAAATTCCTGAATAATGGTTATATTTACAAGCCAAAAACAATTATTTTTATGAAATCAGGAATAAAGATGATTCTCACAATCGGAGCGGCTGCCGCTCTCTGCTCTTGCTCGCAAGGGGAAAAGAAGACACAAGACACTGACTTCCATTACCTTCTGGACGAGTTCGCCGACCTCAAGGTAATCCGTTTCCGGGTTCCGGGATGGGACAACCTCAGTCTCAGGCAGAAGGAATATGCCTACCATCTTTCTGAGGCCGCCAAGCTGGGCCGCGACATCACCTGGGACCAGTACTGCAAGTGGAACCTCCCGATCCGGCACGTGGTCGAGGATATTCTCAATGAATATGAAGGTGACCGTGAATGCGCTGATTTCCAGAACTTCACCGTCTATGCCAAGAGGCTTTTCTTCGCCAACGGCATCCATCACCACTATTCCGAGGACAAGTTCTTCCCGGAGTGCCCGAAGGAATATTTCCAGAGCCTTATGGAGGCTGTCGGTGACGGGGAACAGGCCACTGAGCTGCTTGAGGTGATATATTCACCGGACATCTACCCTCAGCGCCGTTCCACTTCCAAGACAGGCGACATCGTGGAGCTTTCTGCAGTGAACTTCTACGATGGAGTGACCCGTGAGGAGGTCGATAAGTATTACAACTCGCGGATGGATCCGAACGACAAGACCCCGATTTCCTACGGCCTTAACACAAAGGTCGTCAAGGAGAACGGCAAGGTTGTCGAGAAGCCTTGGAAGGTCGGCGGAATCTACGGTCCGGCTCTGGAGAAGATCTGCGCCGAGCTGGAGAAGGCCGCCGCTGTGGCCGAGACCGATCTTCAGAAAGAGGCGATAGGAAAGCTTGTGGAATACTACAAGACAGGCGATTTGAAGACTTGGGATGATTTCAACATTGACTGGGTTCAGGACACCGTCGGCACGATCGACTTCATCAACGGCTTCATCGAGGACTATGACGATCCGCTCGGACGCAAGGCCACATGGGAGGGCTATGTGAATATGAAGGATTCAGCGGCTTCCGCCCGTACGGAGGTCCTGAGCGCCAACGCGCAGTGGTTCGAGGACAATTCTCCGGTTGATCCGCGTTTCCGCAAGCCTCACGTCAAGGGCGTTTCCGCCAAGGTTGTGGACGGCATCACCCTCGCCGGAGCCACCTATCCTGCAACTCCGATCGGAATCAACCTTCCGAACGCCGACTGGATCAGACGTGACTACGGCTCCAAGTCCGTGACCATCGCCAACATCACCCACGCCTACGACTATGCCGCCCAGGAGTCGCCTAAGAGCACACTGACCGAGTTCGCTTACGATCAGGCTGAGATTGACGCCTACAAGCAGTACGGTTCCTACACAGACGAGATTCACACGGATCTTCATGAGTGCCTCGGCCACGGCTCCGGCCAGCTTCTTCCTGGCGTTTCGTCAACGGCTCTGGGCGAGTACCAGTCAACCCTTGAGGAGGCGCGCGCCGATCTGTTCGGCCTTTACTATATGGCTGACCCCAAGCTCGTTGAACTTGGCATCATGCCTAACGCCGAGGCCTACAAGCCGGCATATTCAAACTACATCAGGAATGGTCTGTTCGTGCAGTTCACACGTGTCGAGCTCGGCAAGCAGAACACTGAGGCGCATATGCAGAACCGCAAGCTGATCGCCGAGTGGTGCTACGAGAAGGGCGCCGCACGCGGAATCATCGAGAAGAAGATGCGTGACGGAAAGACTTACTTCGTGGTGAATGACTACGAGGCTCTCCGCGGTCTGTTCGCCGAGCTTCTCGCCGAGATCCAGAGAATCAAGTCCGAGGGCGACTACGCCGCCGGTAAGAATCTCGTGGAGACCTACGCGGTCAACATCGACCCGCAGCTTCACAAGGAGGTTCTGGAGAGGTATGCCGCACTGAATCTCAAGCCTTACGGCGGATTCGTCAACCCGGACATCGTGCCTGTCGAGAAGGGCGGCAAGGTCGTTGACTACAAGATCGAATACGTGGACAACTACCTCCGGCAGCAGCTTGACTACGGCAAGAAGTACCGTACTCTTTAAGTGAATCTGGCAGAAAGAATATTACAGGACTACGCTTCCTACCTGAAGATCGAGCGTGCGATGTCACCCAACACGGTGGCATCGTACTCTTCTGATGTCAGGGAATTCTTCTCTGTCGTGACCACCGCTCCGTCAGATGTTGCGACACAGGAAATTCTGGACTACCTTTCTTCCCGTGAAGACCTTTCGAAGCGTTCCCAGTCCCGTTTCCTGAGTTCGCTTCGTTCCTTTTTCGACTGGTGTGTCATGGAAGGGGAGCGCAAGGAGAACCCCTGTGATCCGATAGATTCTCCGAAGATGGGGCGCTATCTTCCCGCAGTGCTGTCGGTAGAGGAGGTCGGTGCGATCATGGATTCTGTGGACCTTTCGTCATGGACCGGCAAGCGCGACCGTGCGATCCTGGAGGTCCTCTATGGCTGTGGTCTCCGTGTCTCCGAGGCCGTTGGCCTGCGAATATCCTGTGTCTATCTTGACGAGTCCTTCGTGCGGGTCATCGGCAAAGGTAACAAGGAGCGCATTGTCCCTATGGGGGATATGGCTGCCACCGCTGTCCGGAATTATCTGGTTGCCAGGCCGGATCCGGCATCCCCTGAATTCGATGACACCTTGTTCATGAACCGCTTCGGCAAGTCCCTCAGCCGTGTCTCGATGTTCACCATCGTAAAGCGTCAAGCCATGCTCGCCGGCATCCACAAGGAGATTTCTCCGCACACTTTCCGGCACTCTTTCGCCACCCACCTCATCGAGAATGGCGCCGACCTCCGTGTGGTTCAAGACATGCTCGGCCACGAGGACATCACCACCACTGAGATCTACACTCACATCGACACCACCACTTGGCAGCGGTCCGTCCTCTCCCATCACCCTCGCCGTTGACTGTCCTCTCCATTCCGACAACGCTTTACTCCCGGAGCGTTGCCCGGGAACTCATCTTTTAGAAATAATGCTTGGCGGCAGGGGAAAAAAGGCAAATGGCAAATTTTGCACGTTACCAAAATTTGCCATTTGATTTTTCCCCTGCCGTTCGTTAAGTTAACACGTACTTTTGTGGGGACTTGATACCTTTCCGACGACGCTTTGCTCCCGGAACGTTCTCGAAGAGTGCTTCGTATCCCTCTCCGGCGACGTTTTCCCATCTAAGCGTTCCCCGAGAGTGTCCAATGTCCCTCTTGGGCGACGCTTTACTCTAAAATCGTTGCCCAAGAGTGCGGGACTATGGCTTGGCGATGCGGCAACGGGCTAGTTTGGAGGCTTTGTCAGGATCGAGGATGCCGGCTTTTTGGAGGTTGGAGACGGTCCATTCGGATTTCGGGGAGTTTTCTTTGAATATGACAATGCTCCGCGCGGCGCGTTTCCCGATGTAGGGGTGCGAGGCGAGGTCTTTCTCAGGAAATGCCCACAATGAATATGGTGGTGTGGCCACAGTGTCTAACTTGATGAGATCCTTGAGGTTGTCGAACTTCTCCTGGTCGAAGTGCCAGATGTCCATGAGCTGCTCGGGGTAGGAATATCCTCCCAGCTCCTTCCGGTAGGAGACCATCTTCCCGGCGAAGAACTTACCGATGCCGGGGAGCGACATAAATGTCACCGAGTCAGCAGAGTTGATGTCAATTTTGGGAATATCAATGTACCTCTCAAGCCGACGGAACACGGAATCCTCCACGACGTATGATTTTGCGAAGTCACTTTTGCGGCGGAACCGGCCTCCCTTTTGCCGGTAATTGTCAATGGATTGTGCCTGCTTCCGGGTGAATCCCAGGCGCATCAGGTCGTCAATGCTCACCGTGTTCGGATCGAAGCGGAAACTTTCATATTTTCTTGGAGTGTAGTTTCTCCTGATCTGCTCGGCCTGAGGAGAGTGCTCCGAGTTCCTGCGGAATGAGTTGCTGACCGAACCGCTTCCCTTTTTGTACACCAAAGCCTTGTTTTCTGTACCAAATGTCTTTCCGGATGTGTTTGGTACACCAGAAGGCTTTTTCCTGTACGGTGATGCCGCTTCGGCAGGCCCAGCGACCGGAGAACGATTGCCGGCCCGATCAGTCGCTGAGCCTGTGGTTTGACAGGGCTCACCAAACATCGAAGCGTCCGGAGTATGGTTGTCGGACTGGGTGGTCGCTGAGCTTGTCGAAGCGACTGGCCTTTCGTTAGCCGTTACGCCGACTGCCTGGCTGGCATTTTCGGAAGCGTAAACGAACACGGTGTCCGGCTCGTCATGATTGGCGATGATCCGTGCGACCGAGGCCTTGTGGATGAACAGGGCCGCCTGGTAACCGACAATGAGAAACAGCAGGGCCACCGCCCCGACGACGAACGAAGCGGACGGCCTCTTGCTGTCCTTGGAGGAGTTGAAGTCTTTCATGAGTTTTTTTATGTCATTGTTTAGTGGAAATGAAGTACATGTGGTAATACGGGACTGGTCATGCACCGAAAGTCACACTGACATATTCAAAGTCTATTCTTCCGTTTCGGACTTCCGCCTTTTCTTTTCAGATGGCGCCCCGGCGACGACTATTACTATCTCACCCTTGGGCTCATGTTCCTTGTACCAGGCGGACACTTCCACAAGCGTTCCGCGTTTGTGTTCCTCGTGGATCTTTGAGATCTCGCGCGCCACGGAGCACTCGCGCTCCGGTCCGAAATATTCAATGAACTGGTCGAGGGTTTTGACGAGTCTGTAAGGAGACTCGTAGAAGATCATGGTCCGCTGTTCCTCCGCGAGGGTTTTCAGCAGTGTCTGGCGACCTTTTTTCACCGGTAGGAAGCCCTCGAAGCAGAAGCGGTCGCAGGGCAGACCGGAGGAGACTATCGCCGGGATGCAGGCCGTGGCTCCGGGAAGTGTCTGCACCTCAATCCCTTCGGCGGCGCATGTTCGGGCGAGAAGGAATCCGGGGTCGGATATTCCCGGAGTACCGGCGTCGCTGATCAGCGCGACATTCAGTCCGCCCAGAATCCGTTCCTTGATCATCTCGGCTGTCTGGTGTTCGTTGAACTTGTGGTGCGACTGGAGTTTGCCGTGGATGTCATAGCGATGGAGCAGGACACTGCTGGTCCTCGTGTCTTCCGCAAGGATCAGATCCGCGTCTTTCAGCACCTGTACGGCCCGGAAGGTCATGTCATCCAGATTTCCGACAGGAGTAGGTACTATATAGAGGATTCCAGGCATGGTCTGTTATTGATGTTATCGGGTTTACTGCCAATTTGATACGGCGTTCCCTTACGTGAAATTCTAACGAAGTTTTCTGCGGACGGCCATCATCAGCCTGTAAACAGGTTCAGAATTCATGTCCCAGTCAGGGAAGTTTGTCCGGATGTAGGAGATGGCCTCGTCAAGGGTGGTCATGCCGTTGAACGCGCTGATTGTGTTCTGGAAGAGAATAGGGTCTTCCTTGAACAGGACGTTGATCAGCAGGACCCTGTCGTTGAGGGAGATGGCACTGATGACGTTCTTCACTTGGGAGCCTGGGCGGTCTGTTCTCCATGCCTGCTTCTCGGCCATGACATCCATGACCGCTGTTTCCGGTTTCTGGCTGTCGAGGATGGATGCCTTTGGTCTGGGGGCAGGTTCTGTTTTTTGCGTCGTTTCTGATTCAGGAGCCGGGACGATCACGATCTCTGGCTCGATGTCGAGCGTTGGTTCCGGAACAGGCTCAGGAATCGTTGATGGCTCGTCCATCGGGAGGTCATCACCGGACGGGAGGTCATCGTCCGGTTGAATGACAGGTGCTTCCGGTGTGGTGGCCACTTCGGTGGGGATGGGCACTTCGACAGGCTCAGTGACCGGAGATGTTGGCTCAGAGACTGGAATATCCTCGGTCGCCGAGCCTGCTGAAGCGACAGTGTACTCAGCCGCGGGATCTTCAACGATAGGTGGAATATTTATGTCCGGGATGTCTATTTCGATTGGAATCTCATCTTTGATGTCCAAAGCTTCGACGGACTCGGAGACAGGAGTTTCTGTCGGCCCGGCGGTCACCTCGGCAGCCTCAGTGGCCTCACCAAGCCTACGCACCTCATTCTCAAGAGCCTCGAGCTCCACCTTTATGTTGTTTATCCTTTCCAGTAGTGCGGAAAGCCTTTGTTCGTCGATGTTTCCCATAAAAAAATGCTATCTTTGCCTGACAAACCGGAAGTGCGGAAACCACGCCGCGCCACAAGGTTTGCGAGTGTTATTGATTATTCCAACAAATCTAACGAAATGTTTTCAGAAAACATAAAAAAAACCGGATGTATTGAAGTCATTTGCGGCTCGATGTTCTCCGGCAAGACAGAAGAACTGATCCGCAGGATCCGGAGAGCCAAGTTCGCCAACCTCAGGATCGAGATCTTCAAGCCGACAATTGACACAAGATATTCCGAGGATGACGTGGTCTCCCATGATTTTCACAAGATCCCGTGCCATTCCGTGAAGGATCCGAAAGAGATGTTGAACATCGGTCCGGAAGTCCAGGTGGTGGGAATAGACGAGGCCCAGTTCTACGACATGTCGCTTGTGGATGTCGCACAGAAACTCGCCGACCGTGGGGTTCGCGTGATCATAGCCGGCCTTGACACCGATTTCCTCGGTAAGCCTTTCGGCCCCATGCCTTACCTTATGGCTGTAGCTGAGGAAGTCCGTAAGGTACATGCCATCTGCGTCAGGTGCGGCAATCTCGCAAATCACTCCCACAGACTGTCCCACAGCACCGAGCTCGTGGTCCTTGGAGAGAAGGACGCCTACGAGCCGTTGTGCCGTGAATGTTACAACAAGGCGATCGCCGGGGAACGTGAGGCTTAGTCCTTCACGTTCTTCAAAGCCTCGCGTACCTTTGCCTCGATCTCGTCGCAGAGTTCCTGGTTGTCCTTGAGAAGCTGCTTGGTGGCCTCGCGTCCCTGGGCCAGTTTCTGGTCGCCGTAGCTGAACCATGAGCCGCTTTTGCCCACGATGCCATATTCAACGCCAAGGTCAAGGATCTCGCCGGCGTGGGAGATGCCCTCACCGAACACGATGTCGAACTCGGCCTTCTTGAAAGGCGGAGCCATCTTGTTCTTCACCACCTTGACGCGGGTGCGGTTGCCGAGTGCCTCGTCGCCGTCCTTGAGCTGGGTGGTCTTGCGCACGTCTATGCGGACTGAGGCGTAGAACTTCAAAGCGTTTCCACCGGTCGTGGTCTCCGGGTTGCCGAACATCACGCCGATCTTCTCCCTCAGCTGGTTGATGAATATGCAGCAGGTGTTCGTCTTGGAGATGTTCGCCGTCAGCTTCCTCAGCGCCTGGCTCATAAGCCTTGCCTGGAGGCCGACCTTGTTGTCACCCATCTCGCCCTCGATCTCGGCTTTCGGAGTCAGCGCGGCGACAGAGTCAACCACCACAATGTCAATGGCTCCCGAACGGATCAGGTTGTCGGCGATCTCAAGCGCCTGTTCGCCGTTGTCTGGCTGTGAGATGAGCAAAGTCTCAAGGTTAACCCCCAGAGCCTTCGCGTAAGTTCTGTCGAATGCGTGCTCCGCGTCGATCATCGCCGCGATGCCGCCTTGTTTCTGCGCCTCCGCGATCGCGTGGATCGCCAGAGTGGTCTTACCGCTGGATTCCGGACCGTAGATCTCCACGATCCTTCCGCGCGGATAACCTCCGATTCCAAGCGCGTGGTCAAGCGCGACGGAACCGCTCGGAATGACCTGCACGTCCCATTGTGGCTGTTCCCCCAGCTTCATGATCGTTCCTTTCCCGTAGTCTTTCTCAATCTTGTCGATCGTGGCCTGCAGCGCCTTGAGTTTGGCGGCGCCGGTGTCTGTGGCCTTAGCCTCTACCTCTTTTGCCATAATGTTAAAATAATGTTGTTTGTTGTTTTTGGGCGAAAAGATGTCGCCTTTGTGACAAAGATATAAAATTACGTCCAATCCGGCGTTATTTTTCATTAAATTTGTAGTAGGAAAATAAACTCTTGGAATATGCGTGAGCAACTGCTTGGTAAGACTCCTGTCGAATTGAAGGATATAGCTTTGAAAGTCGGTCTGCCTGCCTTTACCGGCAAGCAGATCGCTCAGTGGATGTACGGCCGGAAGGTCCGGAGCATCGATGAGATGACCAACATCTCGAAAGCCGGACGCGAAAGGCTGAAGGAGGAATATTCCCTCGGCGTGACCTTGCCTTCGACCTGCCAGGTCTCTTCGGACGGCACGAAGAAATACCTTTTCCCGGTGGGTGAGGGCAACGCCGTAGAGGCGGTGATGATCCCCGACGAGGACAGGAAGACCCTCTGTGTCTCCTCGCAGGCCGGCTGCCGGATGGGCTGCAAGTTCTGCATGACAGGACGGCAGGGATTCCATGGCAACCTCACAGTGGCGGACATCCTTTCCCAGTTCATCGCCATCGACGAGGCCGCGGAGCTGACGAACGCCGTCTTTATGGGAATGGGCGAGCCTCTGGACAACTTCGGCAATGTGATGAGGGCGATCGAGGTGCTGACCTCCGACTGGGGATTCGGCTGGAGCCCTAAGCGTGTCACCCTTTCGACCATCGGAGTCCTTCCGAACCTGAGGAAATACCTCGAATCCACCCGCTGCCACCTCGCCGTCAGCCTCCACAACCCGTTCCCGGACGAAAGGGCGGAGATGATGCCGGTGCAGAAAGCGTGGCCGGTGCAGGAAGTGATCGAGATGATCCGTGAATATGACTTCACAGGCCAGCGCCGTGTGAGCTTTGAATATACTATGTTCGCCGGCCTGAACGATGACAAGCGCCATGCCGACGCGCTTATCCGGCTGCTTCGCGGACTGGAGTGCAGGGTCAACCTGATCCGCTTCCACAAGATTCCGGACGCTCCGTTCGAGACGACTCCGCAGATCATTATGGAACGCTTCAGGGACAGGCTCTCAAACCACGGAATCACCTGCACGATAAGGGCTTCCAGAGGAGAGGATATTCTTGCCGCATGTGGGATGCTGGCCGGGGAACACAGTAGGAAATGAATATGGCAAATAACGTTCAATGACTATGGGAACGAGAACAAGATTGATTTTCACATCACTGGCCGTGATGGTCTCCTTGACGGCCTTGGCGGAATCCAGGTCTCAGCATTCGGTGCTGGATGACAGGAGGGAGGCCGCTGATCTGAGGGTTGAGGTGATCCGGCATAAACTGGACTCCATAAGGCGTTTCAGACATCGTCCGACCGTCGCCCTTGTGCTGAGCGGAGGCGGAGCCAAAGGGGCGGCTCATGTGGGCGTGATAAAGTATCTGGATTCAATCGGAATGCCGGTTGACATCGTGATGGGTACCAGCATGGGCGGCCTTGTGGGCGGAATCTATGCCCTTGGCTACAATGCCGAGCAGCTTGACACCCTGATCCGGAGCATAGACTGGGACCAGGCCTTGAGCGACCGTGTGCCGAGGGACTACCTGTCCTATTCCTCAATCAAATACAAGGAGAAATATGTCCTGTCCTTCCCGTTCTTTTATGACAAGGATGAGTACTTGCAGATGAAGGACGCCGACGGTCGGTACGCAAGAAGGGTCGAGGACATCCACTTCGGCGCGGGGGGAGCCGACGCCACGAACATGGTCAAGGACAACCTTCTGGGGAGCCTTCCGTCCGGAATGGTCTATGGCCAGAATGTCAACAACATATTCAGCTCGCTTTCCGTCGGTTATCAGGATGTGACTGATTTCTATGACCTTCCGATTCCGTTTCTTTGCGTGGCGACCGACCTCGTGTCCGGTACCGCCAAGATCTGGACCGAGGGCAAACTCAACACGGCTCTCCGTTCCACGATGTCGATTCCGGGACTCTTCGCCCCTGTCAGGGTCGGCGGCATGGTGTTGGTTGACGGCGGCATGAGGAACAACTACCCGACAGACCTTGCCAAGAAGGTCGGGGCTGACATCGTGATCGGTGTCAATCTTTCCAGTGGCTACAAGGGCTACAACGAGATCAATAATCTTGCTGACATCATCAACACCGGCATCGACATGTTGGGGCGCACCTCTTTCGAGTCCAACATAGACATCCCGGATGTCAACATCAAGCCTGACCTGCACGAGTACAATATGCTCAGCTTCGACGAACGCAGCATTGACACCATCATCAACAGGGGCTACCAGGCCGCCTTGGCCGTCGCTGACAAGCTTGACTCGCTGAAGAAGGTCGTCGGGTCTGACAGGACTGTCATAAGCAACGATCCGGCTGATGACATCAGGGTAAGGAAAGTGCTTGTGTCGGGAGTTGAGATCGCCGGAGTAAATGACAGGGAAAGTCTTTACCTGATGAACAAGATCAAGATCGGGGCTGGCTCCAGGATGGGCAATCAGGAAATCGAGGATGCCGTGGCCACAATCTTCGGCACTAACGCGTTTGACTATGTGAACTATGAACTGCTTGGAGACGAGGAACCTTATAGGCTGAGGTTCAACTGCAAGAAGGGTCCTGTCTGCCAGCTTGGTCTTGGCGGACGTTTCGACACGGAGGAGATTGTGTCGGTGCTGGTCAATCTGGGCTGGGGAGTCCACAAGATCCAGGGCTCGTCACTGGATTTCACCGGCAAGGTGGGAACCAATCCGAACGCCAGCGTGACATATTCCTACATCTCGCCGAAAGGAATGTCGTTCAATGTGCTGGCTGGGGTCAGGTACACTGACAGGAACACGTTCAGCATCGGAGACAACAGGTTCAGGATCAACTTTCTGGATGTGCGGCAGGAGGTATTTCTGTCCAACATCACATGGTCCACTTTCTATCTGAAGACAGGTTTCAGGAACGACTACTACAACGTCAATTCATTGATGGCCGAGCAGTCGTTCGGAGACTACGATGTCAACCAACTGTCAAATGATTATGTGACATTCTTCATCGATGCCCGCAAGGACTCGTTCGACAACGCCTACATCCCGACAAAAGGGAAGTCTTTCGGCCTCTCCTACGATTGGGTCTTCGGTGGCGGGCCGCAGAAATTCAATAACTTCCATGCTTTGACATTGGATGCCAAACAGGTTGTGGGCGGTGACAGGTTCGCGTTTATCCCGTCTTTGAACATCCGTTACCTGCTCGGCGACGAGGTTCCGGTGCCTTTCACCAACACGATCGGCGGCAGCATGGCCGGCCGGTATCTAGACCAGCAGATCCCGTTCATCGGAATCAACAATGCCGCGGCCATGCAGAAGATTCTCGGTGTGGCCAGGGCTGACTGGCGCTGGAAGCTGTTCAAGAACAACTACCTGTCGGCGATCGCCAACTTTGCCTTGTCCTGCGACGAGATCTCCGCTTTCAAGAATTTGGACGAGGATGTGGCCGGATATCTGGGCTGTGGCCTTCAGTACACCTACAACTCGATCGTGGGACCGATCAGCCTGAATGCGCACTGGTCAAACTACACGCACAAAGTGGGGCTGTACCTGAGCCTTGGATTTGATTTTTAGGAATATGGATGATTTCGCGAAAATGCTGGACACGCTTCAGGCCCAATGTGTCAAGAGGGAATATTGCCGCTCGGACATATTCAGAAAGGCTTTGACCGCCTTTGATGGGGATAAGGATGCCGCGGAGAGATTGGTCGCGTCGCTTGTCGAGGATCGTTTTGTCGATGATTCGAGATATGCCGCCGCGTTCGCGAGGGAGAAGGCCCGCCTGTCGGGTTGGGGTCCTGTGAAGATCTCTTTCGCGCTCACAGCCAAAGGAATATCCAAGGCCGTGGTCTCGGAGGCTTTGAAGGAGGTTGATCCCGATGAGGCCGACAGCAGGATGGTCTCGGTGCTTGAGGCAAGGTACCGTGCGCTGAAGGGAGATCCGCAGGAGAAGTTCAAACTGATCAAATTCGGGTTGACAAGAGGCTATGAATATGAAAAGATAGCCCCCGTGGTGGATGAGATTCTGAAGAAGAATAGTTAAATTTGCGGTTTGGAAAGGCGAGGCGTGTGCCTTCGCTTATTCAGGACACGTGGTAGTAAGTCGAACTTAATTCAATTGATATGAAAGCGATTGTTAAAACCGATTTCAACTTGCCGGGACAGGTTGGAAAGTATGTCGGTAAGGTACGTGATGTCTATGACATTGACGGAAAGTATCTCGTTATGGTTGTTACGGACAGGATCTCAGCGTTTGATGTGGTCCTGCCGGAAGGGGTTCCCTACAAGGGACAGGTGCTGAACCGCATAGCGGCCAAATTTCTGGACGCCACGGCCGACATCCTTCCGAACTGGAAGGTGGCCGTGCCGGATCCGGCTGTCACCATCGGCCACAAGTGTGAGCCTTTCAAGGTTGAGATGGTCATCCGCGGCTACCTCGCCGGACATGCCTGGAGGGAGTACAAGGCTGGAAAGAGGACGATCTGCGGTGTGGCGATGCCGGACGGGATGGTCGAGAACCAGAAGTTCCCTGAGCCGCTTGTGACCCCGACCTCAAAGGCCGCCGAGGGACACGACGAGGACATCTCCAAGGAGGAGATCATCGCCCAGGGACTTGTCGGACGAGAGGATTACGAGAAGCTTGAGGCTTACACAAGGGCCATCTACAAGCGTGGATGCGAGATAGCGGCACAGCACGGACTGATTCTGGTGGACACCAAGTACGAGTTCGGCAAGAAGGACGGTCAGATCTATCTGATGGACGAGGTGCACACTCCGGACTCCTCACGTTATTTCTACGCCGAGGGCTACGAGGAGAGGCTCGCCAGAGGTGAGCATCAGAAGCAGCTTTCCAAGGAGTTTGTCCGTGAGTGGCTGATGGCCAACGGTTTCCAGGGACAGGAAGGACAGAAGGTTCCGGAGATGACTCCTGAGGTTGTGGCCGGGATCTCGGACCGTTACATCGAACTCTACGAGCACATCACCGGCGACAAGTTCGAGAAGACTGAATATTCCGCCGAAGCCATCGAGGCCAATGTCAAGGCTTGCCTTGAGGGACTGAAATAAGAAGGTCGCTTCGATGCTTCGACAAGTTCAGCAACCACAGCAGCCACAGGCTCATCGACTGGATCCTGAGCTTGTCGAAGAGTCTTGAGACAATGGACGGCCTGAAACGAATATACGCCCGCAACTGCGAGGTGAGAAGGATTGAAAGGGCGGTCGCCGAACCGTTCCTTCAATCCTTTCACCGTTTGGGCTACACCCGCTGCCGTCACCTCTACGGCCTGTACGTCAGACGGGGCGAAGATATTCCCTCAGGCACACTGGTCGCCGTCGCCGGGTTCTCCGCTCCGAGAATATGGCGCAAAGGCAACCGCGACATCCGCTCATGCGAATGGATCCGGTACGCCTCTCTGGAGGGAATAGGTGTCGATGGCGGCATGGGAAAACTCCTGAAGGCGTTCATCGGGGACGTGAGGCCGGACGACGTGATGAGCTATGCCGACGCCTCGTGGTCGGACGGGGATGTCTATCGGAGACTTGGCTTCACCGAGGAGGATGCGAAGATATTCCCGGATGGAAGCAAAAGTTTGAAATTCAGATTGAAACTTATTGAATATGAGTAGAAAGGTGAAACGCACATTTCTTGGAAAGCTGTGGCGACTGATGTTCGTCAAGTTGCCTTTGGCCTTCTTTGCGCTCACTTTTCTGTGGGTCTTGATTTTGAAATGGTGTCCTGTCTATGTCACTCCGTTGATGATCCAGCGTTCGATAGAGTACCGGGGCGACAAGGGTTTCCACACCAGAAAGACTTGGACCCCCTATGAAAAGATTTCTCCGGAGATGGCACGCGCCGTGATCGCCAGTGAGGACAATCTGTTTGACAAGCATAATGGCTTCGACTGGAAGGCTATCCGTCAGGCGCAAAAGGAATATGAAAGCGGCAAGCGTCGCCGGGGTGGCAGCACAATCTCCCAACAGACCGCCAAGAATGTCTTCCTGCTGCCCCGAAAATCCATGATCCGCAAAGGTTTCGAGGCCTATTTCACTGTCTTGATAGAGTCCCTTTGGGACAAGCGAAGAATCATGGAAGTCTATCTGAATGTCGCAGAGATGGGCAAAGGAATATATGGTGTGGAAGCCGCAGCCGAGAATCATTTCGGCACGTCGGCCTCGAAGCTGACCCGCCGTCAGGCTTGTCTGATCGCAGCCTGTCTTCCGAATCCGATCAAACGGAACGCCGGGAAACCTTCCTCGTACATCAGCCGGCGCGCCTCCGACATCGCGTCCTTGGAATCCAAGATCGGCTATCCGGATTGGGTCAACCACAAATGATTATGAATGAATATGATTGTGTCGGCCGAGGTGAATTTCCGGGGTTTTTGCTATATTTCCTCTAAAAAACTGTTTCTTTCTTATGTGACGGGCGTAATAATCGCAGATTTTATGTAAGTTTGTAAACTTTACGGAATGGCGGTCGAAGTGACCATAACGTTGACAATTATAATAACTGATTTGAAATGAAAATACTGGTTACTGGCGCGGCAGGTTTCATTGGCTCAAGGCTGATGGCGAGACTTGCTGAAAGGGGAGATGAAGTTGTCGGACTGGACAACATCAATGACTATTATGATGTACGTCTTAAGTACGGAAGGCTTAAGGAGAACGGCTTCGACGGGCCTTTCGAGGGCGGTTCCGTGGCCGTGAGCGCAAAGTCCCCGAACTGCCGTTTCGTGAAAATGTCAATCTGCGACAAGGCCGCATTGGACTCACTCTTTGAGAATGAAAAATTCGACAGGGTCGTGAATCTGGCCGCCCAGGCAGGGGTGAGATATTCAATCACAAACCCTTACGTCTATCTTGAGAGCAACCTGCACGGATTCCTGAATATTCTTGAGGCATGCCGCAACTTCGGTGTGGGGCATCTGGTCTATGCCTCATCCAGCTCGATCTACGGGCTCAACGAGAAGGTGCCGTTCTCGGAGGATGACAAGGCTGACTGCCCTGTGAGCCTCTATGGGGCCACCAAGAAGGCTAACGAGCTGATGGCCCATTCATATTCAAAACTTTACGGATTCGCTTCAACCGGGCTTCGCTTTTTCACCGTCTATGGCCCGTGGGGCCGTCCGGACATGTCCCCGATGCTTTTCGCTTCGGCCATAGCCAAAGGTGAACCTATCAAGGTGTTCAACAACGGAGACATGATCCGTGATTTCACCTATGTGGATGACATCGTGGAAGGAACGATCCGTGTGATTGACCATGCCCCGAAGGCTGAGGAATGCGCCCACGGAGTCCCGGCGAAAGTGTATAACATCGGCTGTTCCCACCCTGTCAGACTGATGGATTTCATCAGCGAGATCGAGCTGGCCTACGGCAAGCTGGCGCAGAAGATTTTCCTTCCGATGCAGGCCGGTGATGTCTATCAGACCAACGCGGACACCACAAAGCTTGAGACCGAACTTGGCTACAAGCCAAGCACTACACTTCATGAGGGTATCAGCCGATTCATGGACTGGTACAAGAGTGATCTCAATCCGCTGAAGTAGCCGGAAAGAAATCCATGCCGCCCGGATGAAGAGAATCGCTGTAATATTCGAGGAAAACATTTTCGACCGGAAAGGGTCGTTTAACGCCAAGTGTGCCAGAGTGAGGCATTTGGCCGAACTGACCGGTTGGCAGATTGACGTTTTCTGCATCCAGCTCTTTCAGGATGCGTTTGTCAGCTCCATGCTTGGCATGAGGACTCTTGACATTCCGGGTGAGGACGTGGTTTCTGAAAAAGAACTGCGGAAACGGGATTCCGTGACCTTGAACGGTGTCAATCTGAATCTCGTCTGGAAGAATTATTCCATTCCGGATCACTTTCTATTCTATAAGTTGGGTTTGCGACCGGTATGTTACCCACGTTTCCTGAAAAAGCGTGTTGATTTGCTGAAGGGCTATGATGTCGTCGCCGCCCATTCATTTGTAGGAGGATTCATCGCAAGAGAGGCCCAGAGAAAGTACGGGATTCCGTTTTATATCACGTGGCATGGATCCGACATACATACCACACCTTTTAAACATCCTCAGATCAAGGAACTTACAGCGGAACTGATCCGTGATGCCAAGATGAACTGCTTTGTCAGCAGGAATCTGATGGAGATTTCGGACAGGATCGGGACCGGCGAGAAGACCGTTCTGTACAATGGATGTGACGGAAATTTTGTCCGCTATCCGGAAGGCAGGCGCTCGGAGTTGAGAAAAGCGAACGGAGTTCAGGGAAAGAAGGTGGTGACCTATGCCGGGAACATGCTTTCCGTGAAGAATGTCGAAAGTCTTCCCGGAATATTCCATGCGGTTCAGGCGCGCTTGGATGATAGGATTGAGTTCTGGGTTGTGGGTGACGGCCGGTTGAGGCCGAAGGTTGAGGCGGAGCTGAATGCTGACAGCGCTCTGTCGTGCCGTTTTTGGGGGAACATGCCTCCGGAAAGGATGCCGGAGATATTCAATTGCACGGATGTCCTCGTGCTCCCGAGCAGGAATGAGGGTCTTCCATTGGTCCTTGTCGAGGCGTCAAGGTGTGGGGCGGACATTGTCGCGTCAAGGGTCGGGGGCGTGCCGGAAGTCATGGACGGAGATTTCACGGTGGCACTGGACGGAAAAGACTTCGCGGCACGTATGGCTGAAAGAGTCGTGGCTTGCCTTGAGGGGGCGCGTCAGTCTTTTGATCTGACGAGGTTTGACTGGAGGGAAACCGCCTTGGAGGAGAAGGCTGTCATAGAGAGGATCGCGGTGGATTGTTAACCAGGATTGATTATGGCTAAAGTTAGCGTTGTGATTCCCGTCTATAATGTGGAAAAGTACATTGAGACATGCGTGAGAAGCCTTTTCGAGCAGACGCTTCATGATGTGGAGTATGTCTTTGTGGACGATTGTTCACCTGATCGTTCTGTGGAGATCCTCAAAGGTCTGGTGGGTGAGTATCAGACACGTCTGGAGGAAGAGGGAAAGGTCGTGCGGATTCTCAGGATGCCGGTGAACAGCGGGCAGGCCAAGGTGCGAAGGGAAGGTGTGGCACATTGCACGGGAGAGTACATAATTCATTGTGACAGTGATGATTGGGTGGAGACGGACATGTACCTGGCCATGTACGAGACGGCTGTGGCTTCTGGCTCGGATGTCGTGGTGTGCGACTACAGGATGACCTGCACCACGTCGGACGTGGGCACATCGTGCACATGTCATGCCCACGACGCACGGGAACTGATAAGAAACAGTCTGTACCTCAAGGATTCGTGGGCTCTCTGGAACAAGATGTTCAGGAGGAGGTGCTACTCTGGGATCCGTTTCCCGTCCGAGGCTATGGGGGAGGACATGGTGATCACCGTGCAGCTTCTGCTCTCATGCGGGTCTTTTTCCCACATCCCTGGACCTTACTATAATTATCGCATGAATCCGCAGTCCACTACCAAGAAAATCACCAAGGAGAGCTGCCTGAGGCGTTTCCGGCAATTGAAGGCAAATTCCGACTTGTTGTTTGAGATTCTTGCGGAAAAACCGGCCGGTCTGGATCTGTCGGACGGAATGGTTTTCTTCAGAAACCACATCCGTTCCAAACTCCTTCCATTGGTGTGGAACGATGAGTATTACCTTCTCTGGAGGGACACCTACCCGGACTTGAACCGGAAGGTGCTGCTCTCAAGGCACATAGGCATGGATGTGAGACTGAAGGTTCTTCTGACAACGCTTCGCCTGTACCCCGGAAAAAAAGATCGTATCATCTGAGACCCCTTAAGGAACATGAAAATAATAAGTAGATTCAGATTAAGAGAAGATTTTCGAGGATGGATCTTTTTTTGAAGAAGGAGTGTGCCGGTGGCACATGACTGATGAGAAAAGAGATCTAGACCGAAAAGATTCCTTAAGTGATGCAGGTTATTTTTTGAAGGTTACTAAATAGTTCTGGAATGAGATTCAAAGGAAGAAAAACAGGAATATTCACGATCTGCTGCCTTGCCCTTTATTATGGTGTGGCCTATTGGCTTCCCGCCAGCAACAGTTTTTTCCTTGGAAAGGTGTCGAAGAATTTCCGCGCTTTCCTGTGCGGACACATATTCCTGCATTGTGGAAAAGGGGTGAATGTGGAGCGTAAGGCCAATTTTGGCTGCGGACTTGGTGTCGAGCTTGGCGACGAGTCGGGGCTTGGCGTGGGATGTGTCGTTCCGAGTGACACCAGAATAGGAAACTATGTCATGATGGGGCCGAACTGCCGGATCCTGCACCAGAACCATAATTTCGGGAGGACGGACATTCCGATGTGCCATCAGGGCCTTGGCCCTAAACTTCCGACGGTCATCGAGGATGATGTCTGGATAGGAAGGGATGTCCTGATCACTCCCGGAAGGGTCATCAGAAAAGGTTCCATTGTGGGGTGCGGATGCGTTCTGAGCAAGGATTTCCCGGAATATTCAATCATCGGCGGCAATCCTCCGAGGCTGATCCGCTCGCGTCTGCACGTGTAGCCCTATTTCAGCGCGGAGTCGAACACGTTGAATATGTTCCCGGCGACACTCCCCGTTCCCGGAGTTTTCAGCGATTCCTCAAAGAAAGACTTCCGGTCTCCTTTCATCTTGTCGTCGCCGCCTATGACAACGGTGTCGATGAACGCCTTGATCTCTTTGATACCGTTTCCGAAATAGTGTCGTTTAAGGCATTCCTTCCCGAAATCATTCACGCTTCCGGCTATTCTTTCCTTGTCGTGTGTTATGAACATCAGCGGCTTGCCTGTGTAGAGATATTCAGTCATGAAGGAACAGCAGTCGTGGATGAGAGCGTCGGATGTCATGAAAAGGTCGTAGTACTCCCCGTCGGTGAGCGATGTGTTCGGCATGGCCGCCCATCTGGCGAAATATTCCTCCGTCTTCCCGCGTCCCCAGACTTCCGTGCGGCAAAGTTTCTCCTTGAGCAAGGGGTGGGGCTTGAAGACGAACTGGACTTTTGATGAATATTCTTCCGCAAGTTCCAGCATCCCGTCCGCGATTTCAAGGAATGTGGAATAGCCAAGGACATCGGATTTCAGCACGGAATGGTGCGGAGCCCAGATGATCCTCTTGAATCCGGTGTCCGGGGTCTTCCAATCACGGCATGAGGATGCATCCGCAAGATAATCCGCGAATGGAAAGCCGCAGACGGTGATGTTGTCCCTTTTTGTGTAAAGGCGTTCCTTTTCACGGCATTTTGAGTATTCCGTAGGATAGAACATCCTCCAGCAGATGTTCTTGTACAGTTGGTTGTACAGTTTCGGGACATCGTTCAACGGCACGCCGTAAGGAATGTAGGCGAAGAGACGGTGTCCCATGAATCTGTCCACACTGAACTCTTCTCCTCCGACCCCGTAGGGCTGGACGTAGAAGAGGATGTCCGGAGCGAACGCGGTGAGGTCAAAATATTCATTCCTTGAGAAATCGTAGCCGTCGATGTACGGAAAGCCTTTGTGCCCGAAATGTCCGCGCAGTTCTTCCTGGGTTTTCCTGAAAGTCTCCGGGTCGTCACGCCTTTGGGGAAACGAGACGATGTAGGGATCAAACCTGTCGCTTTCCAGAAACATGCGGAACAGTTTGTCGTTCTTCCACATTCCGAGATTGATGACGAAGAACACGACTTTGATCCTCTCTTTCTTGAAGACCGCGGCTTCAATGGAAGGGAGTCTCCTGTCGTAGATGATGGTTTTCAGGTGTTTACGCAGGTCGCTTATGGCATCGTTCCAGAGAGTATGAAGGTTTCCGCTCATTTCTTGAGAAGTTGTTTGAGGATGGACATAAGCTCATTCAGGGCTGACAGCCTCAGGAGCCATGACAGGAATATGTAGATCGCCACGCTTGCCGTGACCGCTATGAGAATGAGCGGCAGCGGACTGAGGTGAAGGCTGCTTGTCAGCATCGAGACGGCAAGCACCGGCAGTGACAGCAGCAGGTAGGGAAGTGTCTGAAGGAACTGCTCCTTGAATCCGTAGCCAAGCAGGCGCTTTGTGTAGTAGGTGTTGCAGAAGAAAGCTATGAAGTTGTACACGGCCGCGCCTATGCAGATCCCGATGATTCCCATGAAGCAGGAAATGAACAGGATTGTGAAGGCTATTGTCTTTTTGAACACTTCCAGTTTCAGCACAAGGTCTGACCTCCCCTTGACGTAGAGCAGGTTGAGGTTTATCCTTGTCAGGCAGTCGTACATCCAGCCGAAGCAGAGAATCTGAAGGTAAGGCACACATTCCAGCCATTTGTCGGTGACGAGGAATCTGATCAGGGGCTCGGCGGTTCCGGCCAGAAGCATCATCAGCGGGAATATCGCGAAAGCGGAGACCGAGAGGAATCTTTTGTAGGCGTCCAGCAGTACCGCATCATCGTCCTGAACCTTGGACAAAACCGGGAACGAGACGTTGTACAGAACACCGGAGAGCGAGGTTCCGGCCAAGGTGGCGAACTTGTTGGCGGTGGTGTACTGACCAAGATCAGCCGGAGTGAACCTCTTGCCGATGATCAGGCTCCTGATGTTCGTGTAAACGCTTGAGATAAGTGATGCCAGCACGAGTTTGGAACCAAAGGAAAAGAGTTCCTTGAATATCCTCTTGGAGAAGACCAGTGACGGGAACCACCTCACGCAGAAGACCGTCAGAAGAAGTTTGAACAGAGCGAGGCTGACCGACTGCGCCACGAGCGCCCACACACCGAATCCTGAATATGCCATCGCTATTCCTGTGACTCCGGAAAGTATGGCGCTGACGACATTGATCTTGGACTGGGTCTTGAAATCTATCCTTTTGGTGAGCTGGACAGTGTTGGTGGCCGAGAGCGCCCCGATGATGAGGCTCAGCGAGCTGACTCTGGCGATGTCCTTCAGGAGCGGCTGCCCGTAGAAATCAGCGATGAACGGGGCTGCGGCGAAGAGTATCCCGTAGCAGACGAGACTGATCCCGACATTGATGTAGAAGACTGTGGAATATGTCGTGTCGTCGCAGTCCTTTCTCTGGATGAGGGCCGAGGAGAATCCTCCGTCGATGAAGACCTGGCTGATGGCGAGGAAGATCGCCAGCATCCCGATCAGCCCGTAGTCGTCCGGGGAAAGCAGCCGGGCCAGCACCACGCTGACAAGGAACTGGATTCCCTGCACGGAGAACTGCCCCGTGAGACTCCACAGGACTCCTCTGACGGTTTTCTTCTTCAGGTCTGAACTCATCCTAAATGTATTTGGCCACCGATTCTCCGATGTCTTTTCCTGTCAGTATCCCGCCGGTGAGATATTCCTTTCCCATTCTGCCCTGCGCCCAGAGAATGATCCGGTCGATGGCCGGTGTCTCGATGCCGAGGCGGATGGCGTAGGACTTGGTGATCAGCATGCCGAACGGGATGTCCTCCGTGAAGCAGCGGTTGGAGTAGTCCGGAATGAAACTTCCGTCCGTGGCTTTGAGCATCGGAACGGGTATCCCTTTGAGCGACGGGATGCTTGTGATCTTTCTTGTCATTGACTCCGCGTCATGGCTTTCGTAATGCTCAAGAGCGGTCGGGATGGCTTCCTGAGGAATTCCCAGAGCCTCCCTGACTTTCTGAAACTCGTTGTCGCAGGCTATGTAGGTCTCGGAGCTGCGGTTGTCCCAGTCCTCGTAGAACAGAGGGATGTGGTCGTAGCTTTCATGGCCTTCGAACAGGGCGAACATGCGGCTTGGATGAAGAAGAGGGTTGCTGTTCGTGAGGGTGGCCTCAAGGTGACTGTCCAGCAGGTTTATGTGGACCCCGAAGATGTTTTCGATGAGTTCCCTGAATCCGCCCCTGCCCTCTATGCCGAGAGTGGCGATGTGGCATTCCGGGCGGAATCCCATCAGGTGTGCCTTGCGGCCATATTCCTGGATTCTTGCTATGTAGGGCACTCTTTGGAATCCGAAAAGCGGTGTGCCTTCGGGCAGTATCTTTTCCGCCATCGGGAAGAATCCTGAACTGCAGAAGATCGACCCGACAACCGTTTCTTTTGACAGGAAAGGAGCCATGTCTCCAAGTTCTTTGGCAATCGCGAATCCGGGAAGGCAGAGCAGCACGATGTCAGCGTCACGGATGGCTTCCTCCGGAGTGTCCGTGACAATATTCAGTAATCCTTCCTCCACACCCCCATCCGGGGTTTCGATGAGAAGGGTCTTGTCCGTGAATTTCTCGGGATGTCTGGTCATGAGACGAACGTCCAGATCTCCGCGCGAGGCAAGATGTCCTGCCGTGACGTGGCCGAGGTTGCCGCCTCCGCAGATGCAGATACTTGTCTTATTCATGTCTGATTCCAAGTTTGTCAAACGCCTCGGTGAACACTACGAAGAAGTCTTTTATGTCACTCTCGTCGATGGCTCCAAGCGAGCAGAGGCGGAATGTGCCGCTTGAGGAGATCTTGCCGGGGTAGATCGTGAAGCCGCGCTCGTAGCAGTAGTCATGGACTTTGCCGAAATCCCATGCTGGGTCGTCCGGATAGAGAACTGAGACAACAAGGCCGGACTGGATCTCAGGCTTGATGGCCTCTTTCAGTCCGAGTTTCGCCACGCCTTCGTGGATGGCCCGGTTGACGCGGAGGTGACGCTCGTGTTTCGGCATTTCACCTTCGGCATAATATTCCTTCAACCCTTGGATGGCGGCATAGACTGTCTGCACCGGCGGGGTGAAGCGCATCTCGCCGTTTTTCTCGAATCCGGCATATTGCTGGTAAAGATTGCAGTAGAACGACCGCACCGGGTAGTTCTTTGATTTCTCGACCTCCGCTGTCCTGCCGATGACGAATGAGAGTCCGGTCATCGCCATGATTCCTTTCTGGGCCGATGCCATGCAGAAGTCGATGTTGTCCCGTTCCACGTCGATCGGAATCATTCCGAGCGAGGAGGTCGTGTCGGCGACCATTATGGCTCCGTGCCTGTGCGCGGCGGCTCCGATCTCCCGGACCGGATTCAACACGCCGGTACCGGTCTCGTGGTGGCAGCAATAGACCACGGCGATGTCTGGATTGGCCTCCAACGTTTCCTCGATGGCCTTGAGATCCGGAATGTCATAGACGGATGATTTCAGGTCGATGTGCGGCAGGCCGTAGCATCGGCAAACCTCGGCCGCCCTTGAGCTGTAGGCTCCGTTGTCCACAACCAGCATCTTCTTTCCTTCCGGCAGCAGGGAGTTGACACACACGTCGATGCAGATCGTTCCGGAGCCGCAGAACAACACGCTGGTGTAATCTTTGGGGTCGGCGTGGACGACTCCGAGGATGTCCTTGCGGAAACTGGCCATCTTGTCGGCGAACTCTTTCTCTCTCGGGCAGATGTCCGGGACGATCTGAGCCATCTTCACGGTGTCGGTCGTGGTGGCCGGCCCTGGATTCAGCAGGACGTTGCGTTTTATGTTCAGTTTGTCAGAGTTCATTTTACATTATAGTTTTATGTTCAGTTTGTCAGAGTTCATTTTACATTATAGTTTTATGATTCATTCAGAATTACTTGCACCGCTTCATTGACCCATAAACTCCATCAGTGCGTCCCTGTTCTGGATTGGAGTGGTAGTCGGACGCCCGAGGTCCTTGCGGTTC
The DNA here is from genome assembly GCA_900544195.1 of uncultured Alistipes sp. Classification (GTDB taxonomy): domain Bacteria; phylum Bacteroidota; class Bacteroidia; order Bacteroidales; family UBA932; genus Cryptobacteroides. The sequence goes on from UQUJ01000027.1 coordinate 32,477, forward strand.
CCTCTGTGGACACGAACTTCCAAGAGAACCGGGCCACGCATGGTTTTCAATACTTTAAGGGCGGAACCCAAATCTTCGGCGGTAGTGACTGAGACGGCGTCCTTGTAACCGGCGGCCTTGGCTATTCCGGCAAGGTTGACCTTAAGCCCTACGGTAGGCTGTCCTCCCACGGAATCGTGCGCGCCGTTGTTGAATATCACATGGACGAAGTTCTCCGGAGCCTTGTCGGCGATGATCGCCACGGAACCGAGGTGCATCAGTGCCGCTCCGTCGCCATCGAAGCACCAGACTCTCCTGTCCGTCTTCTCAAGGGCGATCCCGAGGGCTATCTGGCTGGCGTGTCCCATGGACCCAACGGTGAGAAAGTCCCTTTCGTGCCCTTGGCCTTGTGCCGTCCTGTACTCGAACAGCTCTCGGGAGATCATTCCTGTTGTGGAGACGATGACATCCTTGGCACTAAGGCTAGCCGCCACCTTTTGGATGGCCTCTTCCCTTGAGAGGGGATATTCATTTACCTCATGCCTTTGAAGTGTGTAAGGTTCGAAGGTGTTTTTCCGCACGATGAATGCGAACGCCTCGCCGGTTTCGCTCATGTGCCTTACGGCTCCATCCAGCTGGCTGCGGAACTCTGTCTCGTCCTGGCTCAGGATCTCGTGCCTGATGCCCATCGCGTCGAGCAAGGGGAGTGTGATCTTACCTTGCTTTACATGCTGCGGCTCGTCATGCACGCCTGGTTCGCCCCTCCAGCCGATTACCAGCAGAACCGGGATTCCATAGACCTCCTTGTCCGTCAGCGAGGCGAGCGGGTTGATGGCGTTGCCTTCCCCGGAGTTCTGCATGTAAACACAAGGAATATGTCCGGTCGCGAGGTAGTGCCCCGCCGCGAGACCGACGGCCGCTCCCTCATTGGCGGCGATGATGTTGTGTCTGTCATCCAGCGTGTCCGAGATGAACGCACAGACGTTCTTCAGAAGCGAATCCGGCACTCCGGCGAAAAAGTCAATACCTTTCGCGGCGAGAGATTCTATGAATATCTTTGGAGAGAGCATGTTCCTTACTGTTTCTTTGTTCCGGGTATAAGGCTCAGGATTTCCTTGATCGGCATGCAGAGATCGTTCGCCTCCAGCGAGCGTTCGTGCTCAAGGATGGACTTCGCGCAGTTCACCATCGCCGGATAGGCGCTGCGGAGCATGTGGTTGGCATAGATGACGACGTTGATGCCCCATGAGGCCAACTCGGTCTCGGTGAATTGGTTGTAGGTGGTAGGCACGGCCACGATCGGGGTCGTGGAGTCCGTCTCCCTGAACCTGTGGCAGAACTCTTTGATGTCCATTCCGTCCTTGTTCTTCGAGTGGATCATGATGCCGTCAGCACCCGCCTGGACGTAGGCGTGGCAGCGCTCAAGCGCATCCTCCAGAGGCTTCCCGGCGATCAGCGATTCACATCTGGCGATGATCATGAAGTCCTCTGTTATCTGTGCTTCCTTGCCCGCTTTGATCTTGGCGCAGAAGCCTTCGATTGTGTCCTGGGTCTGCACGGCGTCCGTGCCGAAGAGCGAGTTCTGCTTGAGCCCGACCTTGTCCTCGATGATCACCGCAGAGATTCCGAGTCGTTCCAAAGTCCTGACTGTGAATCCGAAATGCTCAACCTTGCCGCCTGTATCGCCGTCGAATATGATCGGCTTGGTCGTCACCTCAAGCGTGTCGTTGAGGTCGTGCAGCCTTGAGGTGAGGTCCACCGCCTCGATGTCCGGCTTGCCCTTTGATGTCGAGTCGGTCAAGGATGATGACCACATCCCGTCGAACTGTCTTGCCTCCCCGTTCACCTCCACGCTTGTCTTCTCGACGATGAGTCCGGTCAGCCCGCAGTGCGACTCCAGGATGCGGACTATCGGCTTCGCTTCGATTAGCCTGCGGAGCCTTTTCATCCTGATCTCCGGTGTCGTGCCGAATCCCTCGATCTCCTCAGCCAGCTTGGAAGAGTTGATGCCTTGGGTGTAAGGGATCTCGATGACCTCGCCTCCGATCTCCTCCATCACCTTGAAGACCTCCTCGCGGAGTTTCCTTGCCGGTCCCTCCTTCCAGTCATCCCCGTGGATGATGTAGTCCGGACGGTATTTCCGCAGGTTGCCCACGTAGCTCCATTCGTGCTGCGGCACGACATCCGCCACACCCTTGATGCTGCGCACAACCGCCTCCCTCTGCTCGTAGGTGAGCACCGGCAGCCTCTTGTGCGTGGCTATCGCCTTGTCCGTGAACAGCCCGATGATCACGTCACCGTGCTTGGCCCCCTCCGTGATGATGTTGGTAAGTCCCGGATGCATCACATCCGCTATCATTCCAAGATATACTTTCTTCGCCATGTCCGTCAGTCTTGAATCGTTAACATTCAGTTTCCCGTTTCCCGTTTCCCGTTTCCCGTTTTCCGTTTTCCGTTTTCCCCATGTCAGCGGCCTTTCGCCTCAGCTCATATTCCCTGCTTCCCGCACTGCCATAGGAAACCGTGCGGTCAAAACCGCAATCTTCAAATATAATCAAAAACCGCTGAATATTTTCATTCATACCCCAAAACTGTCGTTTAGACGGCTGAATTTTTAGTAAGCGTTAAAAATAAGTTGAACTAAGAAGCTGTTTTGAATTGTTTGAAATGTTCTTTGAGGT
>UQUJ01000028.1 GCA_900544195.1 uncultured Alistipes sp.
AACGATTGGGAGCTATTGGTGTTACTACTTTTTCTCCACACCCGCAGGCGCAAAGATGGATCGCTGTATGGTTCAACATGCTAACATACAAGACGCCTTCATCAATAAGACTTGGCATATAGTCTACGAAAACGACCCTAAAAACATCAGTACTTGCCATCTTCGGAGTGAATTATCTTATTTGATGGAATTGAATAGCATACATCGAAGTCATTTTCAGATATATCAGAGTAACTGCCTATTAATTTCTTCCATTTGATAACAGAAAGAACGGCGGCAAGCTGATTTAATTCGGCAATCTGAATAGTGGTTGCATATGCGTCATCAGTGACAGCGTCGGCACTGAAAGACTCCTTAAGATGGTCGTAATGCCCGGCTATGGCTGCTGTAACACGCACCTGACCTGCAATTTGCTGATTACTCACAACTAATCCTAATCCGGAATCAATAATAGGCTTCCCTAAGTCTATAAGGTGATTTGCGATTAGGTTTCTAATGGCCGAATCATCAACTGCAAGAAAAACGAAATCCATATCATTTAGTTCTGAAATATTTTCAGATGTGATTCTGTACCCGTGTGGATGGATTCCTTTGTGCATCTTGCTGTAAATATTATACAGATAATCTACTTTTTTAGGTTGTTCTCTCAGCTCTTCAATGCTTGGTGCACCAGGAGCACGAAAGGCATTATGCGTGTTAAAGTAATCCCCATCGAATAGATGAATCTCGGCTACTGGTGTTTTTGCGATAGCGTCAAGAATGTAAGATCCTGTGCCACCCAATCCAATAATGGCGATTTTCATGCCTTTGGCAAGTCCATTTATTTTATCAATGCCTGCTCTGCTAGCATTAGTGTCGCCATATTGAAATACGCTATCTTCATCTTGAATGATTATAGGGTTGGTTAGTTTCTTACAAGCCTCAGCATTTGTATTATATGCAGGAGTAGAGATAACTTGACAATATGTTTTGACTTTTTCGTAATAGTCAGGATATTGCCCTTTGAATTTCACAGGCCAACATGAAAGAAAATAATCTTGCGTAAGTCCATATCCAAGATCTTTGTGATTGGGGCCATTTACTAGACCTTCTATGTAAGAGCCGTCTATATTGCAAGGCCTTTCACCAATCCAAGATGCCGTATGGTTTGGAGGTGGTAAAATGACATCTCCAGATGTTTGCAATGGCATAGCAAGTATTCCAGCCTTTATTTCGTGACGGGAATTAAGGTATGGTATGCGGAGAACTACCAACAAGTTACCTCCGCATACCTTAACTTCAAATTCCTCATTCTCCAGTCTTTGGAGAACATTGCTAGGACTCTTTAGTAGGTGTGACATCGAACTTCATCTTATGTTTGACAAACACCTTAGTCCCTTTGGCCATTCTACCTTCGGGATTTTGCTCTGGCCCATCAGTGTAGCTGATTGTGAATCCATACTTTGCTCCCATATTAGGATAAGCAATCTTTACAAGTTCTTCAAAAGTGATTTGCGACTTATTATATGGCACAGGAACACCATTGACAAGAATCACAATGTCAGACTTTGGTCTGCGCGATTCAAATCTTTCGACACCAGGTCTAGCAAAGTTTACAGTTTTATTGTCCTCAATCAGTTCATCCTGAAAATGAGGTATTACTAAAAATAGTTCGAAATCAGCAGGAACCCCTGCGATCCTTTTTATTTGTTCCCCTATGAGGAACTGATGCTCTGTGGAATATGGTCTTCCGTCCACAGAAAACAAAAATTTTTTCTTAAAATCCATAATGAATAATGGTTTAAGTATTAAACAATGCATCGCAAGTGCTAATACGTTGCGTTTTCTGTTGGCAACTCTTGTTTTTGTGACGGAGACAAAGTATATTTGTCGAATAAAGTAAACAATAACCATTCCTCAATAGCACTATTGAGATTGTGATTAAGAGCTCGCCCGAGCATTTTTTACTTTAGAAGTGATACGAGTTGCCGCTTGTATCACTTCTCGTCTTTTTTATGTTTTCTATTTCATATCTTTATGTCTTTGAATGCAAATTTACAATAATTAATTGAATGCCCAAATGTATTTTCGATAATTCGTGTTAAAAAAATGTTAACAATTTACTTAATTGTTTGTTGTTGTAAAATTGCTAAAAATATATTACCTTTGCACATCTTTTGCAAAGGTAATAGGCAAATACTAGTTTAATTGGTATCGTATATGGCTGAAAGACAAATAAATGACCCGATTGTGGCTCGAACATCTCATCCAGGGGTAATCTTGTCTGCAATTCTTGAACAAAAAGGTGTCTCTCAAAAAGAATTGGCCGAAGCAATAGGCAAAGCGACCCCTGTTGTTAGTGACATAATAAAAGGTAAACGAAATATAAATGCCGAGATAGCAATCCTTCTTGAAGCCTCTTTGGGAGAACTAACAGCGCAAGATTGGATGGCCATTCAGAGCCTGTATGATATAGAATGCCTACAAGAGGATTCTAAGGTGGCCGTACAGAAAGAATTGATTGGCAAATGGAACCAACTAAAAAAACTTGTCAATGTCAATCAACTGAAAAAAAAGACAAACCTTAATAGCAATATAGCTGACAATATCAAAAGCATCTTCAATTATGCTGGAGTAACAGATATTTCAGGAATAGAAAAGAAGATTGGCGCGTATTTGTCTTGCTTTAAGAAATCCGAAACTGTTAAGACAGATACTAAAAACCTACTTACGTGGGTGATAATCGTCCGTCATATAAGTAATGAACAGATTCCTCTGGTAGAAAAATTTGACATAGTGAATCTAGATGCGCTGACAAAGGCCTTGAATATGATTCTATTCCGTAATGAGGATATGAATGAAGTGCTGACTAAAACTCTTAATAAGTTCGGTATTAAGTTCGTTATTGAGGAGAAACTTGACAAAGTCCCTGTTGATGGTTATTCTTTCTGGGAAGGCGATAATCCGACGATTGTGTTGACAAAAAGGCATGACAGAATAGATAACTTTGGTTTTACCTTGATGCATGAACTCGGACATATTTGTCTTCATTTAATCAACGATAAATCAAAGGAATACATAGAGACGGAAAAATGCGCAGAAGAAAATGAAACAGGAAAAGAAGCGGAAGCTAATCTGTTCGCATCTGAACATCTTTGGGGAAACGTTCCATACAAAGAATTGTTTGGGCGAATACACCAACCTTATGCTGCGGCCAATTATCTTGCTGCTATATCTAAAAATTATTCTATCAATGTAGGTATTGTTACTGGGCAATATCATCATTATCTGAAAGAGCATGGTATGCCAAACCCTTACGCTGTTTGTCGGAATCTGATTCAAAAAGTCAATATTTAGCGTAAATATGTACTTCCAGATTAGCGTGTAATATGAATTGTTGACAATATGTGCAATCTGCGATATTTAGTGAATATCGCAACGCCAGGCAAGACATTTTTTCATTCATTGGGGTACAAGAAAAGAAATTACGCTCAACTTTACTCCGAAGTGAGCGTAAAACTGAGTGTAAATTTTGTAAGTAATTGATTACAATACACTTATTTGTGGAGATGGGCGGAGTCGAACCGCCGTCCAAACAACGCGCCAAGAGGCTTTCTACACGTTTAGTCGTCCTTTGGTTGTCGGCCGCGGCCTGCCGGAAGACGGGCTAACCGAAGCTTATCCTTTGGGTCTTGGCCGGATTTAAAGGAGTCCTCCGGTGCGTCCTTCTTGAATGATACCCCGAACTCGGAACAGAGAAGGCGTAAAGTCCGCGGGATACTCGTCGGAACCGCATCCTAGGCGGCTCGGATTAAGCTAATGCGACTTGGTCGATTAGGCAGCGAGTGCGTAGTTGTTATCAGCAACTAAATTTTTGGAGATCCAGTTTTGCGGGCCGGCCCTCCAGGAGCCCGACGTGCTTACCGCTCAGAATCATTGCTGTCAAAACCAGAACATCCCCAAGCGATTTGTGACAAAGATACGATGAATATTCCGGATTTGTTTCAAATCATAAAGAAATTTTGATGTGGAGATTAACTCTTTGATAATATGGGGAATAAACAGTTGTCTTTGGTGGAATCAAACCGAAGGCCATTGGCTATAGCTTTGCTAATCAGATTGTTGTGAGTCACCGGCTGATTCTGAATTGGTGCCGCGTAATGTAGTCATAATCAAATAATATCGCTATTACCTATAGTGGAAAGCGACTGAAGGATAATGGCTTATGTGCTGAGTTGTAAAAGATTATCCTCCACGGCTCCCGATAGCGATGACAGGCGGCACCCCAAATAGCCTTTCCCAACATTTGAATTTGGGTTCATTGTTAAAAAATGAAAGGCCAAGCTTTAAGAATATTCCTTAAGGATTGTTAACTTTGCAAACTATGGCAATGAATACGATAGAAAAGGCGATATACAACCGGACGGAACTGCTTCTGGGAGAGGATGTGATGGAGGCGCTTGCGGGGACTCGGGTGATCATCTTCGGAGTCGGCGGGGTCGGAAGCTGGTGTGCGGAGGGGCTGGTGCGTAGCGGGATCACGAAACTGACGATCGTGGACTCGGACAGGATCTGCATCACTAATGTGAACCGGCAGCTGATGGCGACGACTAAAACAGTTGGGCAGGTGAAGGTGGATGCGCTCAAAGCGCATCTTCTGGAGATCAACCCTAAGGTTGAGATCACCGCGATCCAGCAGATCTACTGCGAGGAGACGGCTGGGCAGTTCAATCTTGATGAATATGATTACGTCATCGATGCTGTTGATTCTCTGAAGGATAAGGTTCATCTTATCTTGACAGCCACGGCCAGCAAAGCGAAGTTTTTCTGCTCGTTGGGGGCGGCGCTGAAGGTGGATCCGCTGAAGATCAAGGTGGCTGAGTTCTGGAATGTGCGGGGATGCCCGTTGGGTGCGGCGCTGAGGAAGAAGATGAAAAGGGCTAAGACGATGCCGGCAAAGAAGTTCCTCTGCGTGTATGACGATGAGGTGTTGCCGAACAGAGGGCATTGCCAGAGTTGCGGCACGGAGAAATGCATGTGTCCCAAGGCTCAGGACGGGCCTGGGAATCCGGATCTGCTGAACCATGAATGGTGTTCCTCGAAGGCTCAGATCAACGGCACGACCGTCCACGTCACGGCCATATTCGGAATGACGCTTTCGGGACTTATCATCGAGGACATCTACCGTCGGACGTTGAAGGCGGAGGTCACCGCTGATTCCTCGGAAGGAAACTCCGTGGGGGCTGAAAGAGCGTCAGACTCTTTGTCGTGTGAGTCCGAAGAGGCGGAGGTCACCGCTGATTCCTCGGCAGGACATTCCGCCGGGGCAGAAAGAACGTCGGACGGTTTGGCGTATAAGTCCGAAGAGGCAAGAGCCACTGCCGATGACGTGGTAGGAAACTCCGCCGGGGCGGAGGGCGCTTCTGAGATCTCCAGGGTGCGGAATCCATGGAAAACACCGGAGGCCGGGTGAGCATATTCATAAAAATATTCAGAAAGAATGGAAAAGGTTTGGGATCCGTTGAGGAAGAAGGAGGTGGCGCTGACGCCGGAGGAGAAGGTGCGGCAGTGGTTCATTGGCGTGCTGCGGGAGAGGCTGAAGGTTCCCGAGTATATGATGATGAGCGAGGTGGCGATGAAGTTCGGAGGGAAGGATTTCCGCGCCGACATCCTCGTCTACAGGCGGGACACGGCTCCGCTGATGGTGGTGGAGTGCAAGCGGGAGGATGTTCAGATGAGCCGGGAGGTGCTGGAGCAGGCGCTTCGGTACAATCTGGTGCTGAATGTGAAATATGTGGTGATAACCAACGGGTTGAAGACTTTCGGCTTCGCGCGCGACGGCGAATCATATTCACAGATGAAAACTTTCCCGGATTGGGAGACAATGCAGAAATAAATGGGTGCTACTATAACACAAGGCTATCTTGACAGGCCGATTTTCGGAATAGTCTCGGATGCGGCCGAGGCGTTGGGCGTGAGGGCTTTCGTGATCGGAGGCTACGTGCGGGACTGCTTTCTCGGCAGGCCGAACGACGACATAGACATCGTGGTGGAGGGGAGCGGAATCCAGCTCGCCGAGGCGGTGGCCGCGAGGATCGAGGAAAAGGAGAGGCGGCATTGCAACGTGTCCATATTCAAGACCTTCGGTACCGCGATGCTGAAATGGCACGGGGCGGAGATCGAGTTCGTCGGCGCGCGGAAGGAGTCCTACCGCCATGACTCCCGCAAGCCGATCGTCGAGGACGGGACGCTTGAGGAGGATCAGGAACGCAGGGACTTCACCATCAATGCGATGGCCTTCAGCCTCCAGAAGGAGGACTACGGCGCTCTCGTTGATCCGTTCGGTGGCATTAGGGATCTCGCGGCGGGGATAATCCGCACTCCTCTGGAACCCGAGCGGACCTACAGCGACGACCCTCTGAGGATGCTCCGCGCGATCCGCTTTGCCACGAAACTCAGCACGCCGGAGCAAAAATTCACCATCGTCCCGGAATCCCTGCGCGCGATGAGGAATATGCGCGATCGGATGACGATCCTTTCCAAGGAGCGCATCGTCGAGGAACTCAACAAGATCCTCGTCACGCCGCACCCTTCGATGGGATTCTTCCTAATGGACGAGACCGGACTTCTTGAATATATCCTCCCGGATCTTCTGAATCTCAAAGGTGTGGAATCCGTTGACGGAAAGGGACATAAGGAGATATTCTCGCACACGCTGCAGGTCGTGGACAATGTGGCGGCATCGGAGATCGATGGCATTGCCGCCGGCACTTTGAAGGACTTCACGCCGGACGAGGGAGGGGACAGTTTCGTGGAGTCTGTCCGCACACAGCCGAATGTCTGGCTCCGCTGGGCTGCCCTCCTGCACGACATCGGAAAACCTGCCGCTAAGCGTTTTGACCCAGCGGTAGGCTGGACTTTCCACGGCCACGAGGTCGTAGGGGCGAAGATGGTTCCAAGAATATTCAAGTCCCTGAAGATGCCTCTGAACGAGAAGATGAAATATGTCCAGAAACTTGTGAGCCTCCATCATAGGCCTATCGCCCTTGTGGACGAAGAGGTTACGGACTCGGCTGTGCGCCGTCTGCTGTTCGACGCCGGCAACGAGATTGATGACCTGATGCTCCTGTGCAACGCCGACATCACATCCAAGAACCCGGTGAAGGTTGCCAAGATCCGGCAGAATTTTGAACTGGTGAAGCGCAAGCTCGTCGAGGTCGAGGCCAAGGACGCCATCCGCAACTTCAAGAACCCGGTTACCGGCGAATATGTCATGGAAGTTTACGGCCTTAGTCCTTGCCGTGAGATCGGCGTTCTCAAGGAATATGTCAAAGAGGCCATCCTGGACGGCCAGATCGGCAACAACTTCGAGGAGGCCGACGCCTTCATGCGCCTCAAGGCCGCAGGGATGGGGCTTGTGCCCGTGGATTTAAACAAAACAGCTTCTCTGAAACAGTGAAGATTATGGACAGAAGAAAATTCATCAAGGTCGGGGCCGGTGCCGTCACTGTCGGAGCGGTGTCAGGCGGGTTTGCGCTTATGCGGGCTTCCGAACGTTCCGCTGAAATCGGGCCTTACGCTGGTTCCGTTGGTTCCGGGTCGTTGGAAGGCCTTTCGGGAGAACGGACATATTCATCGGAATCGGGAAAAGCGGGTAAGGATGATCTTCTTGTGAGGTTTCTCGGGACGGGAGCCGCGGACTGGGACGGCGTGGATGAGAGGGGAGAGTTGAGAAGGCTTTCAAGCGTCCTGCTTGACAACCGCATCCTGATAGACTTCACCCCTACCGACACCGACATGCTGCCGGAAGGGTTCGTGGCTCCGGATGCCGTGTTCTATACTCATTCGCATTCAGATCATTACAATCCCAAGTCCGCGATCGGAACCCTTAATGCCAAGGTCATCTATGTCGGCGACACCTGGCTGGAGAGGGCGAAGGCGGATTTCGCCGCCGCCTCTTCGGAACTCGGAAAGCCCTCGCCGGAGGTTGTCGGCATCCCTGTGGGCAGGAAGGTGCGGTGCGGCGACATCACCATCACCTCTCTTCCCGGCAACCATGCGACGAAGGACGACAGCGAGCAGACTCTCATCTACCTGATAGAGAAAGGCTCCGTCCGTGTCCTCTATGCGACCGACACCGGAGGGATCCCCGTGAGGGCCGCCAGGCTTGTCGGAATCGACGCCCACATCGCCGACGGTAAGCCGATAACCGGACTGATCATGGAGGCTACCATGGGCATCGATTATGATGAGGATTTCCGGATCTACACTCACTCCAGTGTCGGCACAGTCCTTCGCACGACCCACGTCCTCCTGTCCACGGGACGGCTCACCGCCCCGGAAGGCCAGCCCGTCTACCTGACCCACATGGCCAGAACCCTCCACGGCACGCGAGCCCAGCTGGACGCCACCCTCCCGTCCCCGCTCCGCGCCGCCTATGACGGCCTGGAGGTCATCTTCCGAGGACGCGCCTGATCTGCCCGTGAGGGACTTCGGTGAATCCTGCGCAAGAGAAGAGAGAGGACAGTCTCGAGTTTTACAAATCACTTTCAGCCCCATCCCCTGTATGCCGCGCTCCAGCCGCACATAGGCTGAAAAACTTTCACTTTTGCCGTGGACTTTTTCAGCCGGTTCTGCCCTTAGTAGCCTTCTGTGGCACAACGCCATGAAAGGCTTTCGTAAGCCTGTCCAGACGCAGACATTGAGGTTAGGTTTTTTCCCTTCGTTAAGTAATGTTGAAAAAATAAGTTGCATCAATCGAAAAAATTGAATTCATCGAATCACCCTGAACATCAATATATTGCAAATTTAAAGTGATGCAGGTTATTTTTTACATTTCACTAAAGAATACGGAGAGACAGAAAGTGGATAAAATTGTGTATCTTTAAGACCTTAAATTCGAACAGAAATGAAATCAGCACCACGTAAGGCCGGGAAGAAGCCGGCGGTCAGGGAGAAGCGGATCTCCAACATTGTTCGTCCGTCGGATTTGACCTCAAAGGAATGGCAGGTCGCTTTGCGGCGGCAGGCGGCGCAGAAGGAGAACCTTATTGTGCGGCAGCCTGCGGACGAGGGACGGTACGGGGTCTACGAGGTGAGCAACCCGCTCAGCCGCAGTGTCTACAAAGTCGTTTACAGGGGATTGGCAAGCAAATGGAACTTCTGCTCGTGTCCGGATTTCAAGACCAATCAGCTGGGAACCTGCAAACACATAGAGGCGGTGAAAATCTGGCGGACGGGCCACAGGAAAGGCAGACTCGAGGATCTGCCGCCATATTCATCGCTCTATCTGACATATTCAGAGTGCCGCACCGTCCGTATCAGGATAGGGTCGGTCAGAAGAGCCTCGATGAGGCTTCTGGCGAGTGAATATTTTTCCGCCGACGGGGTCGCGCTTCCGGGCAAGGTGTCAGAGCTGGAGGGTTTCATCATAAGGGCGAAGGAACTCGACCCGGACTTCCGCTGCTACCCTGATGTGCTTGACTACATCTCGGAGACGAAGGATTCGGATTACCGTAAGGGCTTTCTGTCCAAACTGACGGACAAGGACTTGGACGGCCTTTTGAAAACCAGTCTCTACCCTTACCAAAAGGAGGGGATCCGCTTCGCCTTCGGGAAGGGCAAGTCCATCATCGCGGACGAGATGGGACTTGGAAAGACGGTCCAGGCCATCGGCGCGGCGGAACTCCTCCGCAAGGCCGGGTTGGTGTCTTCCGTACTCATCATCTGCCCCACGTCGCTTAAGTACCAGTGGCAGAAGGAAATCGAAAAATTCACGGACTCTTCCGCCCTGGTGATAGAGGGCGATCCGGTCAAGCGCGCCCAGATGTACAAGTCTGATGTGTTCTACAAGATAGTCTCCTACCACGCAATGAACAGGGACGTGCGCCTGAAAGGGGAGATGTTCGCCGAATGTGTCATCATGGACGAGGTCCAGCGCCTGAAGAACTGGAACACCCAGATCGCGAGGTCGGCCAGACATATTCATTCGGACTATTCCATCGTGCTTTCGGGTACGCCGTTGGAGAACAAGCTTGAGGATCTATATTCAGTGATGCAGCTGGTGGATCAGTACTGCCTCGGCCCTTACTACAAGTTCGTGGAAGAGACCACTGTCCGGGATGACACCGGCAAGGTGCTGTCCTACCGCAATTTGAATATGGTCTCGGAGAAGATCCGCTCCCGCCTCATACGCCGCCGCAAGGCGGATGTCTCGCTTCAGATGCCGGCACGCACCGACAAACTGCTTTTCGTGCCCATGACCCCTCAGCAGAGGGAGATGCACGATGAGTGGAAGGCCGCCGTCGCCAAGATTGTGTACAAGTGGAAGAGAATGCATTTCATCAGCGAGACCGACCGGCGAAGGCTGCTGCTCATGCTCAGCCAGATGAGGATGGTCTGCGACAGCACTTTCATCCTTGACCAGAAGACGCGGTACGACACCAAGGTTGAGGAGACGATGAACATCCTCCACGACCTGTTCGAGTCCGGGGATGAGAAGGTGGTGATTTTCAGCCAGTGGGAGAGGATGACCAGGCTGATCGCCGCCGAACTTGAGGGTGCGGGCGTGCGTTACTCCTCCTTGAACGGGCTGGTGCCGTCGGAGAAGCGCAAGAAGCTGTGCGATGATTTTCAGGAGGATCCGGATTGCAGGGTCTTCATCTCGACGGACGCTGGCAGCACGGGTCTGAATCTTCAGGCTGCGTCCCTCGTGATCAATCTGGATCTGCCGTGGAATCCGGCGGTCCTTGAGCAGCGCATTGCCAGAATCTACAGAATTGGCCAGAAACGCAGCATCCAGGTCATAAACATGGTCGCGCGCGACTCGTTCGAGGAGCGGATGCTCTCGACCCTCAATTTCAAATCCTCGCTCTTCGAAGGAATATTCGATGGCGGCGATGACACCGTCGTACTGGATGACAGCCGCCTCGGCAAGGTGCTGGAAGGGGTTTATGAATATGTTGACGCGCCTTCCGAGACCGAACCATATGACGGATCAGCCGAAACGATGGAGAAGGAGCTGGCTGAGAAACCTGTTCCGGAGGTGGGCTTTGGAATAATGGATCCTGTTGAGGATTCTGATGTGGAGTCTGGCGTTGGTTCCGAAGTCGTCCCTGAAAAGGAAGAGGCTGCCGTCGTGAATGGAGTTGGGAATGCCGAGGAAGCAGGAGCAGGGTGCGGAGCGGGCGAAAACGAGCCGGCGGAAGAGGGACAAAGGGTTGGGAAAGTCCGTCCTGCGTCTCCCGAAGTCCTTGTCAGCCAAGGTGTCGCGTTCCTTTCCGGTCTGGCTGAGACCTTGCGCTCGGAGGAAGGCGTCCGGAATCTGACCGAGACCCTGGTCAAGACCGACCCCGTTTCCGGAAAGTCTGAGCTCCGCATCCCCGTTCCCGACAAAGAGACCGTCACCGGCATCCTCGCCCTCTTCGGCAAGCTCCTGAAAGGCTGACACCGACGCTTTGCCGGAAAACGTTCAACGAATATGTCGAAGTGTCTTTCTATTCATTAGCCACAGGGTTGATGCCGGTACGGCGCGGCTCGGTGGCGGGCGGTATTGTCTTCCGCGTCACTCGGAATCCCGGATTGACACTGGTGGGGTAGGAGTCCGGAGAAAAATGAGTATATTCGCACGCATTTTCAGGGAATGGGAGATACTAATCTTAGGACGGCTTTTCTTCAGCTGCATCTGAGCGTGCTGCTGGCTGGGTTCACGGGGCTGTTCGGCAAGTTGATCACGCTCAATGAGGCCACGTTGACATGGTACCGGCTGTTCTTCACGACAGCCGTGCTTGTTCTGTTCATCGGATTCCCTAAGGTCAGTTGGAAGAAGTTCCTTCAGATCGCCGGGAACGGGACTTTGCTCGGGCTGCACTGGATCCTGTTCTACGCCTCCATCAAGGCGAGCAACGTGTCAATCGGTGTGGTCAGTTTCGCCAGTCTGGGATTCTTCACTTCGATTTTCGAGCCGCTGGTCTTCCATAGGAGGATCTCGGTGGTCGAGATGCTGCTGGCACTCATCACCGTGGCGGGACTGGTGTGCATCTTCTCATTTGACTCCCGCTACAGGACCGGAATCATACTGGGAGTCATTTCCGCCGCCGTTTGTTCCTTATATTCAATAACCAACAAGATTGCCAGCGAGGGCGTGAGATCCCGTACGGTGCTGCTCTATCAGATGGCGGGCGGACTGCTCGGCGTGACTTTGATCATCCCTGTCTACCTTCTGATCTATCCTCCGACGCAGCCGGTGATGGTCTTCCCAACAGGTGCGAACCTGTGGTGGATGCTGTGTCTGGTACTGTTCTGCACAGTCGGTCTTTACCTCCTGCAGATCATTGTGTTGAGGAAGCTGTCCGCATTCACCGTCAACCTTACCTACAATCTTGAGCCATGCTACACCGTCATAATCGCCTTCCTCGCCTTCGGAGAGGCCCGCGAGTTGAACGCCTCCTTCTACATGGGCATTTCTCTGGTGATTCTCAGCGTGTTGCTTCAGACGGTCAGGGCGTTGCGGAAGACCGCTTCGTAGAGGGTGCCTTTAAGTCAACCAACTCCTCCTGCTAATCCCAGACGGTCAGGGCGTTGCGGAAGACCGCTTCGTAGAGGGTGCCTTTAAGTCAGCCAACTCCTCCTTCTAATCCCAAACGGCAAGGGCGTTGCGGAAGACCGCGTCGTAGGCCGGTGGCTGGCGGATGGAGTCGCTCTACAGGCTCAATGACCGATGCTTAGTGGCCGAGGCGGTGCCGTCGCTATTGCCGCCGCTCGGGAATGATTACGTGGTGGTTCCCGATGGGGGAGCGGAGAAAGTAGTCCGCGAGTCCGGGTGCGTCCACCAGTATCTGCGTCCTGCAAAGGCAATCATTGTACTGGTTTTCAAGAATTTCTACATCTTCAAGGAACATTTCCGAGCAATCCGGAGAGAGTTTGAATATCCTTGCGGCTCCGGCGGGCAGCACTCCGTGGACCGCCACGCCGATTCCCGACTCGAAGTGGGTGTCGTAGGAATATTCCTCCACCATGTTCAGTGGAACGGTGCAGTGGGCGAACAGCATCTTGTCGCCGTCGATGCGTGAAAGGTTCGCTTGGAAGCCGGAGATTCCGAACTTCCGGTGGGCGATGCACATTGACAGGAGCGTGGGTATGTCTCCCTCGCATGTGGCCACGACCCCCTGGCTGTTCAGGATTGCCAGAGCCATGCAGCCGGTGTTGCCGAGGGCTGTCAGCAGGTCGAAGCAGCGGAGTGACACCCCGGCCAGCCCGTACCTCTCCACCAGCGTCTTCATGGCGCAGTAGATGTCCATTGAGCCACAGAAGTCTTTTTCTGAGAAGCTCTTCCCGAACTTCGGCTTGTTAGGCGGGTTGAGTTTCAGCCCTTCCAGCCATTTGCGGTCAGGCTCTTCGGCCAGCCCCACCAGTTCGTTGATGTCGATGTCAACGATCTCGACACCGAGTCTCTCCTTGGCCACGGCGTAGTCCACGTCGCTGGAAATCAGCCAGTCGGAAGGCTTTCCGACAACGCCAACCTTGTAACCTTCCAGAATGCGGCCCATGCCATATTCCTTCACATGGCTTTTTCCGCCCTTCGTGAAGCCGTCTCGGAGCCTGAGGGCGATCTCCTCCGCGCTTCCGTGAAGGATCTCTCCCGGCCATCCGGTCCGGTTCAGGAACGATATAATCTCCATCGACGCGGCGAGGGAGTTGCTCTTCCCGCTGGTAAGCAGCCTGACCGGCATGCCGTCAGGAATATTCAGAGACCCTTCCTTGCAGAAGATGCTTTTGAATATTCCATCCGTCCCTCCGGTCCTGACGTAGATGATGTTGTTCCGTGTCCTGGAATATTCGGAAAAGTCGGTGCGGCCGAACTCAAACGCCTCGCCGAGCGCCTCCTCAATGTCCTGAATGAATCTTTCGTTCGCTGGCTCCGCCACCGGCTCGCTGTGCAGCCCCGAAGTTAATGAGTAAAGTGTGTACATATTCGCTTATTTGGTAATCCTTGATGCTTATAAAAGTCATTGTGTCATTTGATTCTCTCCGCCAATTCCAGTGACGGCAAATCTCTCTCTATCATGGCCGGATTATTATGGTCGGGCAACTTTGGCGAACAGCTCTTAAGCGCTGAAGCCGGTTCCGCCGAATTCATTCTGCCTCTTTCTGAAGGTTTTGCCGGAGGAAGAGGCCGCTCAACCCGCGCGGAATCCCGCTGACCTTGGGTGGCTAACCATTTTTAGGTTTTGCCGGAGGAAGAGGCCGTTCAACCAGCGCGGAGTCCCGTTGACCTTGGGTGGCTAACCTTTTTTTTAGGTTTTGCCGGAGGAAGAGGCCGTTCAGCCTGCGCGGAATCCCGCTGACCTTGGGTGGCGCTAACCTTTTTTAGGTTTTGCCGAAGGAAGAGGCCGTTCAACCCACGCGGAATCCCGCTGACCTTGGGTGGCTAACCATTTCTGAAGGTCTTGCCGAATGGGGTGAGCGAGAGGAGAGCCATCTTGAAGTGCTGGAGACCGAAAGGGATGCCGATGATGGTGATGCAGCAGATAAGACCGAAGACGAGGTGCGTCGCGGCGATCTCCCACCACCCCAGCAGGATCCAAAGCACATTCATGAATATGCTGAGGCAGCCTCCGGCGTTGTTTCCGTCCACAACCTCGGTTCCGAATGGCCATAGCGAGAACACTCCGAACTTCCACAACTGGTAGCCGAACGGAATCCCGATGATGGTCACGCAGTACAGAAGTCCGGCGATGAAGTAGCCCAGACTGACCAGCAGCCCGCCCATGATGAGCCAAAGAATATTTCCGATGATTCTCATTGATGCGAAGATAGTGTTTTTCTTAATGCTTTCGTCCGCAATTTACAACAAAAGCCCCGGAATCCGAAACTTTCGTGCGCGGAAATCCGATCTTCGCTTCCGCGGCAGCCTTGGCAGACCCTTCCGTGAGCTAACCGGGCCTTTCCGCTCACGAGGCAGCCTCGACAGACCCTCCCGTGCGCAAACCAGGCCTTTCCGCTCACAAGACAATCTTGGCCGGCCCTCCCGTGAGTAAACCGGGTCTTCCTGCTCACGAGACAACCTTGACAGACCCTCCCGTGAGCGAACAAGGCCTTCCTGCTCACGAGACAGCCTTGGCAGACCCTCCCGTGCGCAAACCAGACCTTCCTGCTCACGAGACAGCCTTGGCCAGTCCTCCCGTGAGCGAACCGGGCCTTTTCGCTCATGAGACAGCCTTGGCTGGCCCTCCCGTGAGCAGAACAGGCCTTCCTGCTCACGAGACAGCCTTGGCCAGTCCTCCCGTGCGCAGAACAGGCCTTCCTGCTCCCGAGACAGCCTTGGCAGGCCCTCCCGTGCGCAAACCAGACCTTCCTGCTCCCGAGACAGCCTTGGCTGGCCCTCCCGTGAGCAGAACAGGCCTTCCTGCTCCCGAGACAGCCTCGACAGACCCTCCCGTGCGCAGAACAGTCCTTCCTGCTCACGAGGCAGCCTTGGCCGGCCCTCCCGTGAGCAAACCAGTCCTTCCTGCTCACGAGACAACCATGGCAGACCCTCCCGTGAGCAAACCAGTCCTTCCTGCTCACGAGACAACCTTGGCAGACCCTCCCGTGCGCAGAACAGGCCTTTCCGCTCACGAAGAAGGTGTTAGGAAGTACGTTGTGAGGAGAATGATCGATAACTGATGGCGAGGAATAGGGTTGGAGACATGGCAGAGCCTACGGGAACATATTCATAAAGAATGAATGGTGTTTTTTCTTTGGATGACGGTTGGATTATCAGATTATATTCATATCTTTGCTATTGTGGTACGACCGTCGGGAGTTGAACGCCCTGCCGACGTACTCAAGATAGATGTTCACGCAGAGTTCGGCACTTTTGCTGCCACGGGTGTGATTTATGCTGGGCTTTTGCTTGTGGACGCTATCGGAAGACTGAATGCCGCGGAGCATGGAATCCGCAAAGCGAGTTGGGTTATATCGCACCTGGCTCGCTTTTTTGTATAAGGTGGGGAATGAGTGACTTGCGGCTTATGGAAAAGGTCTCTCACGTGATCTGGGACACTGGAGGGAACGTGAGAGTGGATAAATAACCATTCGTGCGTAGACAGTGCTATAACTCGCACGAAGCAAACTGCTTAGATTATGAAACGACTTCCTTATGCGGACGCTGAGAAGAAGTGCGCAGTCTCCTTTCTTGGTCATGGAGATTGGTGGCATCTTTACACTCCGGGGAACTTGACGGAACTGCTGTTCAGAGACGATGACGACTATCGCTATGTGATGAATCTGATGGCGAGATGTCTGGCGGAAGTGCCGGGATTGGCTGTCGTGGCCTTTGAGGTTATGAGCAACCATCTGCACATTGTCATATGTGGATCCGAAGTTGGGACAAGGCTTTTTTTCGAGCTGTTCCGCAAACGGTTAGGCAGGTACATGGCCACAAGGTATGAGTCTGCTTTATCTGCTCGATTCCAGATGAGCCTCAAGCCTGTTCCGGATCTCAAGGCATTGAGAAACACCATTGTCTATGTCAATCGCAACGGATACGTCGTGACTCCGGAATGCACCCCGTTCTCTTACCCGTGGGGTACCGGACCGTACTATTTCTGCCGGTTTTTGCCCGATGCAAGGCTGTCTGATCTGAAAGATAGAGCGGCCCGAAGAATGTTCAAGGGGCGAAATCCGCATCTCCCGGGAGACTATCTTGTGATCAATGGACACATCGCACCGCCTTCGTACTGCGACATAAGACTCGGAATGGCGATGTTCCGCGACGCACATCATTATTTCTGGATGGTCAGCAAGGATGTCGAAGCCTATGAAGAGATTGCGAAAGACTTGGATGACGGGGAATTCCTAACTGACACTGAGTTGTTTACGCAACTATGGAAATATGTCAAGTCAGCCTATGGTGTCAGCAGCCTCAAGGAGTTGAGCCAAGCTCAGAAAATCGATTTGGCGAAACGACTCCGCTATGACTACCGCTCCTCCAATGGCCAGATCCGGCGTGTTCTTGGGTTGTCGCAATATGAAGTGGACTCATTGTTCCCTCTTGGCGCGCATGCGCCGCAGTGACAGGATTCTGATCCCGCATTTTAGAGACACTTTTTCTCGCGGACGATAAAAAGGGTGGTAACGTGAGAGTGGAAGATGGTAAGCGACCGTCCGCGGTGGTGGGCGGTGGTGGGCGGTGGTGGGCGACGTTGGGTGACGTTGGGTGACGGAGAGCGATGGTCCGCGGACGGGAGATTATGCGTTTTTACGGGAAGCGTATGCCAACTTACGAAGGATAAGAATATGAAAGATCAAGTCTTGGGCAGGAGCCCGGGATTATATGTCAAACAACTAAACATTAAGTAATTATGAAAAGAATTTTGGAAGTGCTGCAGGATGGAGACGGCCAGTTGAAGTTCAACACAGACATCAATGTCTGGAAAGATCCGATGGTGTCGATGGACATCATCCAGAATGCTATGCTGTCGATGTCAACGACGTTGTGGGGAGGAAACGAGCAGTCAGTCCTCGCGATGATACGCTCATTGGCGATAGCGGATCTGGCCCTTTGTACGAACCGTGACGAGATGATAGAACACCTCAAAGACGCTTCAGGGTCTCTTGCCGATGCTTTTAATTCGGTGCTACAAGAGGAACAGCTCCGCGGTTCGGTGACCATTTTTCCTCCCAATGTGAGGGCGCGTCCCGAAAAAAGCTGACCAACCAGCCTTCCCCGTGCGCAAGGATAGCCCCAATTGCTCACGGGATAGCTGGCTAAGGTTGTCTCGTGAGCAGGAGGGCGCGGTCTGCGCACGAGGCAACCTTGGTAGGATTTAAGCGACAGCTCCATATTCAGCGCAAGTGATCACAACGCCTCGGGTAATAATCCGAGTGCTGAAGGGATCACTGTAACAAATGGGCGGCTCTGGATCAGAAGATCAATTGTACTCCGAATGACGAGAGGAGCCTGTCCCCGACATGGCTGCGGAGATAATCAATGCGGGTTTTCAGCCCGATGGTCGTGTTGGCGTTGACTTCTTTGTGGTACTCGATCATTGCCCCTAATGCTATGTGGTCGGAAGATCGTATTTCCATGTCGTGAGGGTACCACTCTTTGACCGGACGGCTCTCCGCACGGGGGCCGTTGTAGACATACACGCCATTGATGCTTTTGTAGCCTCTGATCATGAAACCCGAAATGATGCTTCTTCTCTTGAAAAAGAATTGTCTGGAAGCTCCGGCCTCCGCGCTGACACCGGAATATTTGAACCAGCTGTGAGGGGTGACATAACTGTCATCTTTGCTGATGTACCTTATGTTGGAGTGTGCGTTCCACAGGTATGAATCACCCTCTGTGAGGTAGTAGTCGTATGATAATGATGCGTCAGCGGTAGTATATTCGCTCATTGTCGCCTTGGAGACAACCTCCCATCCGACACCGTTGATCTGCTTGGTGGAGTATTCTGTACCCTTGGTATGCTTGTAAAGAGAGTTGAATGATAGTTTGTGTACGGACTTCTCCCGCTCTATCAGCAACCGTGCATTTATGAAGCAGTCGTTGACGCTGCTAAGTCCCATGTCCCTTGGATGCATGGCGTCCTGTCTGAGTTCCGTGAGATTTATCCTGTATCCCATGTCAACCAAAAGCTCCACAGAGCCGTCAAAACCATACTGCAGGGCTCCTCCGTAGCTGTTCCCTTGATAGTACATTGTGTACAACCCTCCGGATCCAACCACGTCTTCCGTATAATTACCGAGGCCTTTAAGGACAAACACGTTCTGAAGAATCGAGCCATTGCTGAGGGTCGGGGCGGACCGCTCAAGAAGACGCGAGTAGAGAACGTTGAATCCTATGAAATGACTTGAACCTATGATACAGGCGATCGAAGGTGATACCTCGGCCTCGTAGACGGTGGACTCACTGCGCGGATCCTGCTGCTTGGCAGCTATGCGGTCACGGTATTTGATATGAAGCCCTCCGGAAAGCCGCTGCGACAAAGGGGCGGACATCTTGAACTCCATGTCATATGATTGTTTCTTCCAGTCACTCAAGGTTGTGTCCGCGACATTGTATATGAAACGTTCGTCATGTGGAGCGTACACCAATGTGTTGTAGCGAGTGCCGGAATCGGTGATGTTGTCGTAGGAGAACTGTCCCCATAGTTTGATTTTCCCTATGGTTGCATAGCCTGCCGTGTTGAAACGGACATTATGGGATGACTGCGGTTCCTGGAAAAGGTGGTGATCTCCTGTTATGAAGCCGTATGACAGGCCGGCGGTGTTATCCGTCCTCTTTCCGCTTGTCTCCATAAGGGCGGAGTTGCCGGATTCCAGCCATAGAGCCTTCTCCTTATTCAATATTCCGTTGTCTTGTGCCCATGCCATCGGATGTGTGAGCACAAGAAACAACGGAATTATTATTGAAAAATGTCCTTTCATCTGAAAACGGGACTATTCAGCCCAGGAGGCTTTCTTTGAGTTCCTTCTTAGCACAAGATCTTTGGACACGGTGAAATCGTTAGTGGAGTTGTTGGTGTCCTGATAGATGACGTTGCCTTCGGAGGTCTTGCCTTCTTCCTTCCTCAGGATTGACTCCCTTACGTAGGTGCCGCTCACCCATGTCTTGCCTGCGTCTATGTTCTCGGGAAGGAACGGGTTGGTTGTCGAATTCTTCACCCAGTTCACACCGTCGAGAACATCGGAACGCAGAACAGGCACGTAAGTTCCGGTAGGCTTGCTTCCATTGTAGTTCGCGACAAGTGTGGCGTCCGCGACAGGTGTGGACGGAGCGAACAGGATAAGGCCGGCATTAGAGACTGACATCATGTACTGTTTGGTGATGGTGGCGTTATGCGGGTTGATCATTATCATGTTCCCGGAGGAAGGATTGTCTACCTGTCCGTTTTCGATGTACTTGTCGCAGACAGTCTCGAACTCGGCGCTTGACAGGTCGATGGAGTTCGGATTCTTGTCTGCTGTTGTGTGATTTGTCGCCGAGGAGGCGATCACGAAGGATTCTCCAGGATTGAGAAGATAGGTCTTGCCGTCTCCCGGAATCTGCCAGATGACATCCTTTGCGATCACATATTCATCAGCATTCATTGTTGTCGTTGAGCCATCCGCCGCCACGAGGTGACCGTTGTTGTCAGCGAAGTTGACTGTAGACGAGGAGTAATTGCTTGTCGTGCTTATGCAGAGGCCATCTACATAGACAGGTTCGCTGCCGTTGTTGTAGATCTCGATGTAGTTGTCCTTCATGTAGTTGGTCTTTTCAGGAGTTTTGCTTCCGCAGTAGAAGATCTCCTTGAATATGATGGACGATGACTTGCTGGCGGTTATCTTCAGGGATGTGAGAGCGTCGGCCGAGTTGATCACGACCGCCTTCGCGCTTCCAAGGTAGTTGTAGATAGAGTGACGCGCGGTGGCGACCACATCGTAGACACCTTCGATAAGTTGGGAGACAGTGACGGTTTTGCTGTCGGTCTTGATTTCGGTGATCTCTCCTGTGTTGGTGTTGGTGAATGTCACCAGATAACTCTCCGGTGAAGGCACTCCAGCCGTGAATCCGGACTCGTCAAGTCCGATGCTGAAATCGTAAAACTTCACCTTGTCCTTCTGGCAGGACGAGATTGCGAGTGCTGTGGCTATCGCCAAGGTAGCAGTAATGATGATTCTTTTCATATACAACAGTTTTAAGGGATTATATTTTTACTTTAAGTTCAAACCCGAAGTACATCGGGGCGTTCAGTTCAGAGTAGGAGCCAATACTTATCTCCGATGGATCCAATGGCCTGGAATTGAAGATGTTATTGACAAAGAACGAAGCGGTCATCTTCGATCCGATCTCCTTGGAGATGTTCAGGTTGAACACAAGGGTCGGAATTGTGTGGCTTACGGTGAAACGGTTAGGCGACTTGATGTCGTACATGTACCTGAATGCGGGATCGTCTGCCATGGCCGGGGTGAATTCCGTTATGCGTCCGTCTTCGGCGCTGATGAAGAGTTGCGGCAATTCATCATTGTTGTAGTCATTCCATCCGCGTGTGAAAACATTAAACTGGGAGGAAAGAGTCACTGCGAAACCTATGGCCGGAATATTGTGTGTGACTCTCAATGTAGTAAGGAACTTTTCATAATTTATCCGGCTTACGAAAGGATCGTAGACAGAGACGTTAGTGCCTACATAGCTGCCTGACCGCGGCCTGAAGTCAAATGTGTATCCTGCGTTGGCGCTCTGTGTCCTCATCCACGCCCCGTTGAGGAAGAACGATGTCCGAATGGCGTCGAACCTGCCGAGATTCAACTCATATTCAACCCCCATGTTGTGTTCGTAGCGGGTGTTCATCGGCTTGTAGAAGCGGAAAAACTTCTTGTCGGCGCGTGTGAGGTCAAACGTTGGATTTCCAGAGGCATCGCTTCCTGAGATTGTATATGTCAGGAAAGGAAGAAGGACAAAAGTGTCAAAATCGGAGCCGAATGTGTACCCGTTCCTCATCAACTCATCGTAGAAAGTGATTTTAAGCGAGTAACGGGACGCTATCGTCAGATCGAGACCTACCTCCAGTTTGCGGTTTTTCGCCATCTCAAGTCTGCTGTTGGAAGTGTCGAATATCCTTGTGCTTGCGATAACGATCTTGTCCTGAGGCGACTGGACATCGTTGTTGAACAGGGTCTGGTCGCAGTAGGCATTATTTGGATGCAGATATGAGGCCGTAGGAGCCTTTGCTGTGATCCCGTAGCCTCCTCTAAGATTCAGGACCCGCGGAACAATCTCATAGCTTAGGTTGATTCTTGGAGACAGAGCATCCATACGCTCGACCAAGTCATAGCGGAGTCCGGCGCTCAGGTTGAAGGCTCTGTCCAGGAAGACAGTCTTGAAAGAGCTCTCGGCAAAAAAGCCGAACTGATTGACAAAAGGAATGTCATAGAGGGGTCTCTCCCGGTAACCAGAGTCCGCGTTGGTGCTGTGTGGCGGCGGTGTTCCTTCAGGGTAAACGAGTCCCCGGCCGAGATTCCCATCAGACTTGAAGTCTATTCCGGCAAGTATGGACGAGCTGGTGGTTCCCCAGGACTTGAACAGGTTCGCTACGATCTTCGCATAGGTGTTCATCTCCCTGCTGTAGAAATCATAATGGGAAAAGTAAGAGTCTGGCATGAAGATGGCGAACGTCCCTGCCGCAACCTGATTCTGGGTGAAATTTGTTATCTTTTCACCGTTGGTGTCGAAATAATCTCTACCCGGGACATTGCTCACGATTGTACCGTCCACCATATTGTTTGTGTACAGAGAGGTGGCGCTGGCGCAGATCTGCTCCTTGAATGAATCCTTCAGCGTGAAACTGTTGGAAAGGTCGTACCTTATGGATTTAAGCCATCCGGCATTGGCGCTCCACGTTCCGTTGGTGCTGATGCGGTAGCCGTAGCTCTGCCCTCCGGACGAAAGGCGTGAGCGTAGATCATCCGGGTTGGGATTCCTGGTATCCTTCCCGAATCTCAAGTCCAGTGAACTTGTGCTTGTGAGACGGTTGAAGGTGTTGCTGTATACGGCTTTAAGATTGACTCTTCTGTAGTTGGCGTAGCTCTCGGTTGTCTTGGCGTTGCTGTAGGCATAATCTGTGCTGACGTGAATGCTTCCTGAATGCGGAGCGAGCCTGAATCCTTTTGAAAGAGAGGCCTGATAGATTTTCGGATCCGTCTTGAACCTGAGTGTAAGAGGTTCTGTGCCGGCCTTGGAGTTGATGATGACCGCTCCTGACGTAAGGTCGCCGTATTGCACGGACGGAATGCCTCTGATAACCTCTATCGACTCAATGTTGTCAGTGGAGATGGAACGCACGTCCACGCCCGAATTCGGAACAGAGCCTGCGTTGAATGTCGATGTCCCGGCTATTGTTGTCGAGGTCCCGTTCATGGCAGAGCTTATGCCTTCCATGTTGGCATTGTTGGACACAGGAGAACCATCGATGATTATGGCGGTTCCGAGGCTGTTCATGTCACTTCCGGCAGCGGTGCGGAGGTTGAGGCTCTGTGCGCTGGACAGGCTTGGGTTTGAGATGCTCACCCCTGGCAGCAACTGCATGACGTCTCCAAGCGAGCTTGTCAGAGCGTGGTCTATGGCCTGGCGGGATATCGTGGACGCTGTGGACTCGCCTGCCTTGCTGCTTTGAGCCACTATATGGACCTCCTTAAGTCTGAAACTGCTCAGCTCCATCGTGAAATCATACCGGACTCTGCCGGAGGTTCGCAGAACGACGGTGGAGTCAATGGCGACGTAACCGATCATCTCGATGTGGAGGTCGTACTGTCCCTCATCCAGATTACTGAATGAATAGTCTCCCGCGGCATCTGTGACTGAATAAAGTCCGGTAGGTTTGAGCATGACCACGGCTCCCGCCATAGGGGACGGCTTTCCGTTCTCGATGGTGGTTACCCTGCCGCATAACCTCAGCTTTCCGTCTTTGGGCATGGAGAAACCCTCCTGCCCGAAGGGCAAGAGCAGAAGCAGGAGCGTGATTATTGTTGACAATGCTCTTCTCATCGTGACGTAATTGTCATTCGCTGATCCGTCTTATGCTCTTTGTCAGTTCCTCGCGCAGCCGAGGGTCGCTCTCTTTCTCAAGGAGAGAACGGCACAGGCTCTCCGCGCGTGAAGCGAGAAAAGAATAACGATACCAGCCAAGTGTTTCTGCAATAAGTAGTTTTATGTCATGATCCGAACATCTTGTGTAATACTCTGCAATCGGTTCAAGAGCATCAGCGCGACATTGGTTCCTTTGCGCGCGAATGAAGAGTCTGGCCGATTTCAAGTCTGTAGTCTCGCTTGTGAGATTATCGATGTCGGTCTTAATGGAAGCCGAGTTTGAATCAATGTACTTATAAAGGGACTCTTTGCCTTCTTCGCCTTTCCAGTACGGTGTTGAGCGTACAAGGTCTTTGGCTTTCTCTCCGTCAATGGTGACAAGCAGTGACTTGATGTGGAACAGCACTCTCTTGGATGTCAGAGGGTCAAGGAACAATCGGGCGGCTTTTTCGGCAAGAGCCGGAGACTGATTGTAGGTCGCGAATTTGGCACCGAGCCGCTGAAGAAGCTCATAGTCATCGTCAAGAGCAAGAAGAATGGCCTTGTCGAAGCAGTCCGGGGCGATTTCAGCATTGCCGTCGAATGCGGCGAGCCTTACGATCCCGGAGGCCGCTTCTGTCTGGATCCTGATGAGTTCTTCAGGTGAGATTGATCCGCTTCTTACCAGTTTGCGTATCGCAAGTGCCTTGACATCAGGATGAGCCTCCTTTGCGGAGAGAATTTTTCTCCAATGCCTTTCTGAATATCCTTCTCCTCCCGCCGCGGCGTCCAAGGCACTTATGGATGAATAGTGGAAAGTGGGATCACCGAACAAGTGGGTCTCAAGGTTCCAGATGTTCCGGTAGATGTTACCGGCGCACACTCCTTCTCCGAACAGGCCGGCCATCTCATCGCACCATACGTCCTGAAGTGAGTTGACGGAATGCGCGAGTGCGGCGAGCGTGGAGTTCTTGTCCGAGAACAGGTAATGTGACACGATGTAGTCGTCATTGATGAAGGCTCCATTGAAACAGGCGTCAAAGATGATGAACCTGGATGCAATGCTGTGGGCATCCACGTCCTCAGGGTAGATGTCCATAGAACGGTCGTAAAGACTGTCCTGAACTATGAATTTCGGATCGGACGCCTCATCCAGCCACTGGGCGGGAATGCCATAACGATTGATGAAATCGGCTTTGAGTTTGTCCTGGTTCCGTGAAGAACGTACCTTGACACGGAAATAGTTCCGTGCGAGAGAGAGCCAACCGTCGGGAGAGGACACGTAAGGTGAACCGTTGAGAAGCTGCATGTCATTGTAGCCGTGGTGATGGAGTATGGCGAGATCCACGCTTGGCTCCGAAAGGCCTGAAAGAAGCCTGTCCTTTACGGATTCATCGAAATCGTGATTGATGAAGTCCAGCCTTCCGTCCCTGCCCTCAATGACCGGGAACTGCTCGTGAAGGGCCTTGTACTCTGCCATCCTTGACACCATTGACTCTGAATTGTAGCCGTGACCCGCGAAAAACAGTACATGATCGATGCCGGCGGATTCTTTTTTTGCCCTTACGGCTTTTCTCAGGAAGGCGTCAATCAGTTCATATTTATGAGCTTCATCCGAAGGCTTTATTCTTGATGTGTAGATCGAGGAACGGATCCGTTGAGGAGACTCCTCGCTCAAGGAATAGTAGAAGAGTTCCGGTTTTTCGACATCCCTCTTCAGAAAGCGGAACACCAGACCGAAATCATCGTAGAATCGGTCGGACGGCACGCTGGAGCTCTTCCAGTCACGTTGTTGGCTCATCTTGAAGGCAGAACTCAGGTGCTGCGCGTCCCTGATCATGGGAACAGGAATGTCTCCAACGAGCACGGCTCCTTCCAGAGATTCGTTTTTGTAAAGATCCATCAACGCGGCGCGCAGGGAGTCCGGAACACCCCATCTGTCTATGAGCAGGATGCCGCGTTTGCCGTCAAGCCGCATGCTTGACAGGTACTCCTCGATCGCTTCGGAGGCGTGGCTATAGGTAAGCGAATCCGTAACTACGGCGACAGATGTGCGGGCGGAAGGCCTCGCGACGGAAACAAGGCTGCACAACATTGCAGCCAGCACGAGTATCGTGCGATGTCTGAAAATACTACTAACCATAATGACAAATATAATTTTTTTTCATGAAAAAGAAACAATCCGGTGTTGTTTTTTGTTCAGTTTTACTGCCCGGCAGAATCCGCCGCAATCTTCAAGCCAACCTCTTCCGCGTACTTCTCCGAGACGAAATTGCCAAAAGAACAGCCAGTGTCGAAAATATAACTTTTCGTTGCGCCATTTACTTCTACAGGAATATAAATGTGCTGGCCTCTGTCGAGAGCCACAGCGGCATTTCCCAATTTGTTGAAACCGATACCAAGCTGAGCCTCCACCATAAAATCAAGCATCTTCACACTTACGGAGTCTTTTCAGATTCGGATATTCTTCTTTCAATAGAAACAAGTCACCACTATTCAGAATTTCACCCATTCTAACATCTGCCTGTGTCTGTGAATATGCTCAATTGTATCCGAGCAGAAAGGAAGCAAGTAGATACAAAAGCCTATTTGCAGTTCTCATACTGATTGTGAATTATCTATTAAACACACGGATAAAGATACAAGAATAATCGGATGAGCATGAATGCGGGCAAGCATATATTCAGTCAACAAAGCTTATCCAGCTCGCTCATCATTGATGGTCTTCGACGATATTGTACCCTGAACTCTTCAATTAGTTCATTTACCGCGGTTCGCCCCTCATCACACGAATCCCGTAAGGCTTTCATATTGCTGACGATATAACAATATCTACGGCTATCTGTCGGGATGGCTTTCCTCCGGATATAGTCAATATGCCCTTCAACGATCTTCCGCCTCGTGGAAGAATCCAGAAGTTTGCCATATTCGGCCAAAACCATATAGCATTCATTATTGTAGTCATTACCCCAAGACAAACACTCGGCCAACTGGGGAATCATGTTCTCTTCCGCACATATTCTGGCGGTATCCTTCTGTGTATGAAAACGGCGCTTATTGACCAACTGTTCAATGATGGTGTGTAACCGGTTTGAAGAATTGACGGGCAACGATCCCATAACATGTTTTAACTGAAGGTAATAATCATATTCTGAAGAAGAACTGTTCAAAATCAGATACTCAAGTTCTTCTGTCAGCCTTGGTGTGTCTCCTGTTGTTTCAAGCAGTTCCATCTTTCTTTTATGACAGCTGTGTACGTACGAAGAGTCTTCCGTACATGCTATTGCCCTGTCCAGCGACTCAATGGCCTCTTCAATTTGTCCGTGGAATACTTGGGAGTCAATCCGCATCTTGGATAGTTCCGGAACGAAAAAGTTATCATCTATTGTCTTCTGGGCGGCATCATATTTCTCTTTATAGTTCAGGTATGCAACTTTTCTGAACAACCATCGATTTCTATAATCGACAGCTCGCCCTGCATTGTCAATACGCTCATCAAGTGAAGCCAAATGTTCGTCAAAACTATCGAAAACGCCATCAAGAACGCTCTGCAACTCACTCAAATCTGCAATGCAATATCCGCCGTCATTGAAAGTAGACGTTCCGGATGCCTTGTCAATGTCACTGGATATCCTCCTGATAGTATTAATATCCAGCACTTTAGATTCGATTAATGATATGAGCATGTCTGCTGCGCTCCTGGTTTCGAAATCATATCCGTCGTAACTCTCACATTCATATACGCAATCATTTGAGTAATGCTTTCCTACAAAAAGGATTACCTCGGACGCTATTGAAGCCGCTGCGTCGAATTCTCCTTCCTGATCATAATACCTGGCCTTTTCCATCATTCGCCCCAATTGTTCGGCTATCTGGTACCAGTTTAGCGATGGCCCCCATCTGTGTCCGCTCTCATCAACGGCAAAGATGATATTCCTGACCTCAACCCTAAGTGAGTCCGGGTCAATGCTATCAGGAAGAAAGTGCCGGATTAAGGCCTCGCTTAAATCTTGATTCTTATATGCATAGTCTTTCAAGAAAGAAAAGACTTCGTCACTATTGTTCAGGTTGAAAACCTGGTCGAGTTTCGCTTTACTCATTTTGTTTAATGTTTCATAGTGCGTGAATTTTATTCGGAAAGATACGAATAAATATCATCCTTGTAAAATTCTTGGCGGGACGAATCCACGCTCCGAGGATTCGTCCCGCCAACGCTCACCTGTATTTCATAAACTCGTCCCGCCACCTCATCAGAACTTGAATGACAATCCTGCCGACACGTAGCCTGCGTGTTCTATGTCATGGCGGATTTGTCTGAGACAATCTTCTTTCACTTCATCCTCTGCTCCGAAGAATATTTTTCCTTGTCGGGTAGCTTCTGCTATGTATTTGTCCACATTTATCCCTACCAGTAGACGGGCTTTGTTTATGTTGTCAAGAAATGGCCTAAGTGTGAAATATCCCGATGCACGGAGGAATCCTACAACGGCATCCAGGTTTTTTATGGTTGGGTTATTGCTCAATACGCCTTCAAATTCGCGCATGAGCGTATTGCCGTTCTTGTTGGTGAATATATGAGAATGCATGATCTTGTCTATTATCCGCTATGATTATATTGTTTTAACTTTATTCTTCCTGTTCTTCTAACCATTCTTGTAGCTTGTTCTGGAGCAACTTTTTATCTGGCAAATACAGGGCATATTGCTGGGCATATATATTGGAATCCTTTGGCAACGTCAATTCTACCAATGCATCTTTCTTTTCTTTGCAAAGCAGAATGCCAATTGTCGGCTTTTCAAAATCCTGCTTCACATACCGGTCATAATAATTGACATACATTTGCATCTGACCCAAATCCTGATGTGTAAGCTTTCCTACTTTCAAATCAATCAGGACATAGCATTGCAGCAGACGATTATAAAATACAAGGTCTACATAGAAAGTTTCTTCCTCAAATGTAAATCGTTTCTGTCTGGCTTCAAATAAGAATCCCTTTCCCAATTCCAACAAAAAATGTTGCATCTTGTCGATTATGGCATTTTCCAGCTTGGTCTCAGAATAAGACGCATCCGGCTTTAGACCTAAGAACTCTAATGTCAAAGGATTTTTTATGATGTCGTCAGGTTTATTGATTGTTTGTCCTTCATGGGAGAGCCGCATGACTTCATCTTTATTGCGGCTTAAGGCTAAGCGTTCATATAGGCTTGAACTATATTGCCGTTGCAATTGACGAACGCTCCAGTTTTGTTTTTGGCACTCAATTTCATAAAAGTGGCGTTCCTCGTCTGATTCAATACGCATTAACACCAGATAATGAGACCATGAAAGTGTAAAAGGATATAATACAGGCGATTTGCTTGATTTTGTCATAGCTTTTTGGATTTGGTCAACAGCGTTGACCAAATTGTTGTCCAGAGCTTCGGTCAACACTGTTGTGCCAATCTCTTTTGCCGAATACATAATAAAAAATTTGCGGCATCTTTTCAATGTCTCTACAGACCAGCCATCACCTAATCGTTCTGTCAATATCTCTGATACGCCTTTTAATAATTGTTTGCCGTATGCTGCACGTTCTTCTCCTTCTTGCACAACACTTACAATGACATGTCCTATTTCATATTTAGTGATGACTTCTGCAAGATTGATTGACCGAGCCACGTTGGCTCGAGCATCGATAATCAATCGTTCGATACGTGCTGCGATATCTGCTACAATGTTGTTATCTATATTTTGTCTTTTATTCATGGTCATTAGAAATATCTTTACTTATTAAATCTTGAGCTTTCACGCCCAATACTTCAGCAATTTGAAATAGTGTCTCAAGACTCGGCTGACTGGTGTTGGTGCACCATTTGGAAACAGTTGCCTGATCTTTCCCTAATTGTTCCGCCAACCATCTGTTGGTTCGTCTCCTTTCTGCCAATACCACTTTCAGCCGGTTCATATTCTTGCCCATGATATTACTTATTTTATCCAACTGCGGCAAAGATAGCAATTTTTATGTTTTTGTCCTTACTATTAGAATTATACCCAAATAAATTGGCGTTTTATGCATAATTCTAAATATGATTATCTATATTTGCTTATATTTAATGAAAATAAAAGCCATGGGTGTGTTAACAGATAGTTTGCGTACGTATAACCTTCAAAAAGGTGATTTGGATGAGTTATATGGAATATTCAGATCTGTAAATGATTATGATATTCCTATCGTACGTTACATAATATATCCTAGCTCCGGACTGATACGGCAAAGAATCAATCCTCACGGGAAAGAATTTTATAGTATTTCTGAATTAAATTATCCTCCCGATATTTGTTTGCCAAAATATGGACGGGTAAATCTTCCATATCAATCAATGTTTTATGCTTGTTCTTTTACAGATACTAATAGTGTTGACGTCCCATTCCCAAGAATAGTATCGCTATTAGAAACATCATCTTTTTTTAAGGACAAGGATAGTGTTGGCATAGAGCGAGCAACCGTATCTCGGTGGGAAGTGACGAAACCGCTAAATCTTATTGCGCTTCCTTTTGTGGACGAGTACAGAATACCTTGTCCGGAAGTGCTCAATTTTACAAAATCTTGGCATGATATAATGCAAGATGTTTCAGTTAATCCTAATGGTTTGGAATTAATACAATACATGTCCAATGAGATATCAAAAGATTTTGCTTCTGACCATGAATATATGATAATTGCGAATTTTGTAAATTATCTACTAAATGTTAATATGAAAACAAAAGATTCTGATGGCATTATTTATCCATCTGTACCAGCTCAAGGCGGCGGTTTTAATGTGGCCATTAAACCTAATGCTGCAGATACAAAAATTCGCTTTGTTGGAGCATCATTATGTCATCTTTTGAAACAACGTGATGAATCATATGTTGCCATAATGAAGGATGCTCATTTGAATCCAGATGGAACACTGACATATACAGACAGAGTCTTGAGCAAAGAAGAAATGGCAATATACGAGCAATATGCAGATGGGCTTACCTTTGTAAATTAATTATGATTTTTCACACGTGCTACCCAATTTATTTGTCTGAATGTTGTATTTATTTGATTTACTATTATTTAGCCCTCTTGGACTACATGGCATTTTGTTTGAAATAAAAATAATTCATCTATAATATG
Organism: uncultured Alistipes sp.; assembly: GCA_900544195.1. Lineage (GTDB taxonomy): Bacteria > Bacteroidota > Bacteroidia > Bacteroidales > UBA932 > Cryptobacteroides. The sequence continues at coordinate 30,660 of UQUJ01000028.1, forward strand.
GGACAATTTAAGGATATAACAATTAAGGAGGTCATCGAAGAAATCAATGTCAGTTACTTTCTCCCGGACATTCAAAGAGAATATGTTTGGCTAGATCGGGCCGCAGAAAAGAAAATAGAGCAACTATTTGACTCTATATTAAGAAATTATCCAATAGGTTCTTTCTTATTTTGGAAATTAAGAAAAACTGATGTGGAAACAGATAAGTCAGCTTTGCCAGACTCCGATAAATTAAACTTTCAGCTATATCAATTCATAGAAGATTATGATGTTAGAAATCCTCATAATGAAAAAATTGATATTGCAAAAGTTAACTCTAATGACTTAAATATTGGTTACTACATTTGGTGCTTATAGGGGTAATGTTTTCTCAAAAGCATTATTATAATATATGAAGATAAGGAAAATAATACATTGAACAAGTTTTCCTTGAAAAAGATTATATTTTATGGATAAGAAGCAACTCGCGGAAGGGTGTGGCGTATTCGTGAACGGCCAGTGGCAGGTCAAGAACCTCAAGTTCCTGGCAGAGTTCATGAACCAGACGGGCCTAACGACCGGGGACATCGCAAAGGGCGTGGGTCTCGTCAGGAATTCCGTCACACGCTGGTTCATGGTGGACGACACCACCCTCAGCAGGATCATCACCGCAGCGGACTACTACGGCTATGACTTCTTAATCTCCTATACCGTTCCGATGAGGGAGATAGAAGGCACCAGACTGGTCATTGAAAAGCCCTCACGTCCCATCAAGGCTCCCGGCAAGAGGTTGGATTTCATACGTGAGGCCATGAAGTCAGCTGCTATCACCAACGAGGCGCTGGCACAGAAGCTGAACGTCATCCGCAACACCGTACAGCTTTGGTTCAAGAAGGATGACATCACTATCAGCAACATCTACAAGATCGCCGAAGGCTACGGGTGGGAAGTCAACATCACGTTCAAGTTGAAAAAGGATGAATAACAAGGATACTTTAATGCAAGCTGCTATGAAACTTTACGGATTATTCGGAATAGCCTGCTTATCCGCTGCTTTGACACTATCATCTTGTGTGAAACCTGAACAGAGAACATCAAAGTGGGATGTCAAATTTGAGAAATGGCCGTTCAGCAACTGCTCGACCAGCACACGATAAATCCGGGACATCTTGGCGAATATACTGATTGGCGAACCATACGAATGAGAGGTGGATTGGCTGAACGGCCATATCGCAATCAAGGACTGAATGGACGTATATTAACTTTCTAATATAATTTGTAATGGAGCTACGTAAGACACTTGCTGTTTGGCTTATCGTGATGACGGCAGCCTGTTCCTGCAACAGAGAAGCATTCAAGCCTGTAGATAATGTCGTTTTCATACAGGACGCAAGACTTGAGGAGGCAGGGCAGACACTTTCGCCTGGCGATGCCTTTCATCTTCATGGCATAGGCTGCCAACAGACGGACAATGTCATGCTTACATTTACTTGGAAGACCGTTGACGCAACTATTCCTGTAGGTAAGGTGTCCGGTATCTATGCAAAGAAACAAGATGTGACGCCAGTCGGCATAACCGCCGTCCTTCCATATAGGTATCCGGCAGCGGATGTGGAAGTCAGCGTAATGCGTGAGGGAAAGCTGCAGAGAATCGGATTATTGAGAATCACGGACGGACAGTCACCGAAGGAATTGAGACTCTATGGAGTCAGCCATGTGTCCTGCAAAATTGACGGATTCATGCTTGGCATGAACAATGCCTGCCAGAAATCCCTTGAGGTTGCACTGCCTGAGAATCTCCATTCAGTCATCAATGTTCCGCGATCATATGGGCTTTGTGGCATCTCTGGGAAGGACGAGCACCGGACAGCCGTATGTGTCGATTTCTTCACCGGCGAGGTCAAGACTCTCGCTATTGATGTCATGGCATTATTCCTGACTCCGTCAAATGCCGCCGTGGCTGTTGTATGTCATGATGGAATCTGCGCCTTGCAGACATTGCCGATTGAAATCGGAGCCGACTATATGACAAAGTCGGACGCACTTGGACCTGTGCAGCCGACATTTGCCATGCCAGATGGCCTGAAGCCTGAATATTTCGGAAACTATCCAGGAGTGTCCATCGGAACGGAAGAATCTACTTCATATCTTCTTTCTGCAAACAAGGGTGATGGCAACTGGACTGCGGTCATGCTGGACAAAGAGGGCTTCCACATAATGGAGGATATCGCAGCCGAATCATTGATTCCGTTCAGGGCGGGCAGTGACGCCGGCTATATTGCCACATACGGAGGGTTTAGTCTGTTCCGCCTGGTCAATCCTGAAAACGGAACTATCGGCCAAGCCATTTACACCTGCAAAATCGGCCAGATAATATCCGCCACGTCGAATTCTGAAAAGCTTGGCCACATTCTTCTGAACGTTTCGGAGACATCCAATGGCTTGCAAATCTATGATCTTGCTTGGAACGACACGAAATCTCTATCCCATATCACTTTGCCGAATTCAGCAAACGACTATGCAGAAGTTCTGATGGCGAACTGATTCTAAAACAGACTGGGCTCTTGATTACTCAAGATCCTCAAGTGAATCAGACGATATTTTAATACAGCGTGGAATTGCGGTCAAAAAATGTCCTGAATTCCACGCTGTATTATATAAATTCGTTATGAAGTCAGGCGAGAATTCGTCCCGCCACCTCATCATAACTTGAATGACAATCCTGCCGACACGTAGCCCGCGTCACGGCCGCCCTCCACCCAGAGCCCGGCCTTGTTGCAGAAGTACCAGCGGAGTCCGGCAGTGGCCAGTATGCCCATCTTCGTGTCCATCTTGTTGAATGTGGAACTGGCCTTCTCTCCGCTTTCGTGGTCTGTGGTGTGTTCTCCGATCAGTCCGGCATCGATCATCGCCCTCGCGTAGAGTTCGAGACGGCTGCATAGCGTTATGTGGTAACTGAGACCTGCTGCAAAGTCAACTCTGTTGCAGAACGTGTCCTGCTGCTTGTCGCCATAGCCGTTGTCCAGCATCCAGTTGTAGCTGTAGCGGGAGTATTCGCCTCCTATTGACCAGCCCAGGCTTCCGAAACGTCCGAAATCAAGGAAGCAGATGTCCGAATATATCATTATCGGAGGGACAGCCATCTTGAATGAGGATTTGGAGCAGTCAGTGGCATGCTTCATCACCTTTGTCCACTCCGCGATTACAGGGGAGGCGCCGACCTGGATTGTCCTCGTGTATTTCGGGAACACTATCTCAGATTTGGTACGCTTCCAGTCCACGTTCTTATTGGCTTCGGAAGAGGCGATTCCTCCCTGGACACCGACCTGCCCGTCCTTGAGCTTCCCATCCACGCGGAGAGCAGTGCCTCCGTAAGAGGCTTCCCACGCATGGATGACATCCATGAACGTGCTGAATTCGCCCTCCCGTATCCTTGCGGCAAATTCCGGATAGTCATATATCTTTCCGAAATACTTGTTCAGCATTGCCCCGGACATCGACGGCTCAGCCTTGTCAAAGATGCTGTTGCGGGTATCAGACCCGACCATTATGGCCATGTCCCCGGCAATGCTCAGGTACCACGAGCGGACCGGGCTCACGACCGTGATGTTCCTTCCTGTCCTTTCGGCTTCGACAGTGAAAAGAGAGTACAGGTCAATGCCTTTGCCCCGGTATTCCTCACGCACCCATTCGACCTTTGCCGGGCCGCCCAATGCTCCGTACATCTTGACCAGTCTCTTCACATATTTGTCCGAACCGTCAAGAAGCAGGGAATCGACGTCTTCATTGACATATCTCATCCTCTTGCCGTCGGCGGTAAGGCTTATTTCAATGTTGTCGGGGCGGTTGACAAGAGCCGAACGGAGATAACCGTCAATGACTTTGTCCTCTCCCTTGTTGAGCCATACCCTGACATTGACAACCTCTTCCTTCTGACGTTTTGCCTTCTTGTCGGAGACTGTCTGAGCATGCGACGTGATACCTGCCGACAGGGCCAATGCCGTCAAAGCGCAGGTGATGATTCCCGTTTTCATGTCCTATTCGGTGTCAACGGAGAAACTTAAGCCGAAACTGCCGCCGCCATAGCTGCCGCTGAAAATGTAATTCTTCTTGTCCACCGTCTTCCGGTAGATTTCAGAACCTTCGCTCTTGGTGAAGCCTGCAGGTATGAACTTGGCGTAATAGGTGGTCGATACGGACTTGTCGCACTTGTAGTCGAAGAAGGTCAATGTCTTCATGCTGCCGAGTTCTTTATACTGCAAATTCTCGACTTCCCCGTCAAATACAGGAAAGCCGTCCAGGAATGGATACGCCTTGACAACAGTGGCCCATGTTACCTTTTCTACAGGGTCGATTACAGTTTTGTTTCCTGACTCTTCCTTGCCGCAGCTGAAAATCATCATTGCGGCACAGATGAATAATAATAACTTTTTCATGTCGTTAGTGTTTTATATGACACAAATATACTGCCCCCCCCCCC
>UQUJ01000029.1 GCA_900544195.1 uncultured Alistipes sp.
CGTCCTGCAAAGATACTAATTCCTTTTCATTCACGTACTTGTCCATCCAGTTGAAAAGTATCTGCCGTGAACTCAAATGATACTTCTCAATAATCTGACTGGCCGGCATATGACCGCTGACATATTCGGCGACTATCGCCATCCGATCTTCTTCGGTAAACTTGAACCTGCCGGTTGGAACCTTTTTCCATTCGCGGCGTGTGTGATCTTGGTTCCATACCAAGACGTCCTGCATTATTGCTTCCATTTCACTGTACTCTTTCTCCCCGTACAGTGACAACTTTTTTCAGTTCAAGTCATTCTTACATAAAAATCTGCGATTTTTACGCCCGTTCCATAAGAAAGAAACAGTCTTTTAGAGGAAATATACTAAATAATTCCCTCCATCCAAACTTTTCTTTTCTGTGGATATGATTTGCAGAATGTCAGGCGGTTTGCTAACTTCGCACCAGTCAAAAAATAGGAATATGGCGAAATATGGTCTCATAGGTGATCCGATCAAGGGATCCGGCAGCCCGGCACTGTTCGAGGCGGCCTACAAAGGAGTGAAGGACGGGGAATATTCATACGACCTGATCGAAGGCAGTGACTTTGAAGCATCCTTCCAGAGATTCATTGATGAATATGCCGCTGTCAACGTCACTGCTCCGTTTAAGGAACGGGCATATTCAAAGGTCTTGGAGATGGTGCGCAAAGGCGAGGGGGCGGTTTCAGGACCGGCGGCCCGCATCGGTGCGACGAACCTTCTGGTGAAAGGCTCCAATGGCATAGAGGCGTATAATTCTGACTTCACCGGCATCGTGACGGCTGTCGTGGAGGCATATTTCCCGGGCATCGTGGAGGAATTCATCGGCAACTTCGGGGACAAGTTCTTCGTGAAGATGCACCAGTTCTTCCTGATGACGCTGAGCCGCACGTTCAACCGTCAGCCTCAAGCTCTTGTGGTCGGTTGCGGAGGAGCGGGAAGGGCCGCCGCCGTGGCCGCCGCCGAACTTGGATTCGCCACCATCCTGATGAACCGGACCCCCGAAAAGGCGCGGGCGATCGCGGAGGCGATGCCTGAATATGGTTTCCTGCCGGATCCGATCTCGGATTTCAAGGAGGCCGTCAAGGAATGTGACCTTGTGATCTATACCCTGCCGATGGCTCTTCCAGAGATAGCCGAGTTTACCGCCGAAGACTTTGCCGGAGAGGATTCCGGCCAGAGAAAGGTGATCCTGGAGGCGAACTACAAGACTCCGTCCTTCGATGATGAGGCCCGTATGAAACTCACCTCCGCCGATTGCACCTACATATCGGGCCGCCGCTGGCTTCTCTACCAAGCCCTTACCGGCTATTCCATCATGACCGGCCTCCAGCCCGACCTCAAAGCGATGTCCGAGGTCGTTTTCTAAACCGTCCGGCCACCGACCGCTTCCGTTCACAGACCTTGCCAAATCGCTGTTCGGTCCCCCTTATGGTCGCTGAGCTTGTCGAAGCGCACCGAGTGGAAAGGTCAGAAAAAAAGAAAATTCAAAATTTTGCACGTTACCAAAATTTTGAATTTTATTTTTCTGACCCACTGCAACAGGACTGACAAGCCTATGGATTAAGCCCATATGTGTTAACGAACGTCAGGGGAAAAATCAAAAGGCAGATTTTGGTAACGTGCAAAATCTGCCTTTTGCCTTTTTTCCCCTGTCGTCACATATTATTTGTGCTCCAGATCGTTGAGGTGAATCTCCAGCGCGCGGGTGGATATGACCAGCTCACGGATAGAGAGGCCGAGCGAGGAGATCAGGAGCAGCAGGGCGATTCCGAAGATGATGATCGCTGTGACCCTCAGGCTGATGAAGCAGAAGAACATCGACACGACACAGCAGAACAGGCTGGATATTCCCAGAATCTGCATGCTCCGTGTCAGGTTCAGCCTTTTGCGAAGGTTGGCGATCTGCGCAGCGGTCACCTCCGACTTGTCCTTGACATATTTGTCCTTGAGATTCCGCACAAGCTGAGCATAAGACAGAAACCTATTAGTGTAAGCCAGCATAATCAATGACACAGCCGAGAACAGCAACGTAGGAGTGACCAAAGAGAATTCTTCCATGACACGATCATTTTAATGTTATCCGGCCAGTGCTGACCCCATGTCAGCCGACCATCCACCCCATTGCAATGACCGTGCCCATAGCTCTATTGATGCAACGATTCCTATAGAGGTTGCCGTGTCGGGATTTACTGCAAATTTACAGTAAATCCCGAATGCGGCTATTTTAGAACATCATTATTAAGAAGAAATTGGAACAACCCCATAACGGTGATGCCATCTTCGTTTGTGTAGGTCGCGATGTCATCTCCGACTATGACAATCTTTCGAAAGGAGTCTCCGATTTTTTTGAGTGACTTGAACTCCTGCTGACGCTTTTCTTCAGTGGGCATTGAATATGCAGATTGGATGTAATACTTATCAATGCCATTGGTCGCAATGAAATCTACTTCATATTGAATATATTCTGATTTTCCGTTGCGCATTTCCCGGGATTCGACCATACCGACATCCACCATATAATCCCTTGCGCGTAGCTCATTATAGATGACGTTCTCCATAATATGCGTGATTTCTTGTTGACGGAAGTTCAAGCGTGCGTTCCGTAGTCCTACATCAACACAATAGTATTTCTTGAATGATTTGTAGTACTCTTTGCCTTTGATGTCATATCGTTGCGCTCCTTCGAAAAGGAATGAATCGCAGATGCAATCCAAGTATTTCTTGACGGTTTCTTCGTCAATTTTGATGTTCTGTATGCTTTTTAGTGAGTTAGAAATCTTGCCGGGATTTGACAGAGAGCCTATGGAGGAACAAAGACCATCCGTAATGGCTTCCAAAGCTGTTGAGTTCTCGATATTGTACCTGTCCTTAATGTCTGTCAGATAAGTCTTTCTCCAAAGATCTTGGAGGTAAGCCGCTTTTTGCAATTTTGTTTTCCTCCTTAGAAGTCCGGGCATTCCTCCATAAGTGTAGTACTCTTGCCATAGTTCTCGGATCGCTTCCGTTCTCTGGGAACTAAATTCTTTGAAAGAAAATGGATTACACCTTATCTCGTGCCCTCTGTCGCGGAATATGGTGCTGATTTCCTTTGAGAGGAATTTCGCATTGCTGCCGGTGACATACACGTCCACATTTTCTTTATTCCTAAGGCCATTGACTAATTTCTCGAACCCCTCTACCTCTTGTATCTCATCAAGAATCACATAGTAAACAGCGTCCTGGTCCGTGATCTTGCTATACAAATAAGATTTAAGTTTATCCTTGTCGGCAAGATCGCTTTGATTGCTTTCGTCATCCATATCAAGAGAGACAATGATGATGTTGTCCTCGGACACTCCATCGGCAATTAGATAATCTTTGTATAACTTGGTCAAAAGCCAAGATTTACCGCACCTTCTTGGTCCGGTCACGACTTTGACATCGCCGTTTAGTCTACTGTCAATGAGTTTTTGCAGATAGACATCTCTTTGAATATATGCTGCCATATTCTTCGATTATTTGCTAGTCCTTAAGACTATTTCCGTAATATTTTCGGGATTTACTGCAAATTTACAATAAATCCCGAAAATAACTATATGCGATTATGGCACGGTGTATTTGTTTGCTTCGTATTATGTGGCGCTTTAAATGGAGCTGAAAGGCTTACTGCCTCTGGCGGAGGGCTTCGAAGAGGAGGATGGCGGCGGAGACGGAGACGTTTAGGGAGTCGAGATCGCCGAGCATCGGGATGCGGATGTGGGCGTCGGCGGCCTCGCGCCAGATGTCGGTCAGACCGGTGGACTCGGTACCCATCACGATGGCGGTTGGTTTTTTCATGTCAGTGTCGTAGTACGGGGAAGAGTCCTGAAGCTGCGCGGTGAGTATCTGAATATGCCGGGACTTGAGCCAGGCGATGGTTTCCTCGGAGGTGGCTACGGCTACCTGCCTGGAGAACACAGCCCCGATGCTGGCCCGGATGAGATTCGGGTTGTAGAGGTCGGTCAACGGGTCGCAGATGATGACGGCATCGGCTCCGGCGGCGTCAGCGCTTCTGAGTACGGCTCCAAGGTTACCGGGTTTCTCCACGCTCTCAAGAACAATCACCAACGGATTCCTGCTGAGTGTCAGGCTGTCCAGAGTCCTGTCACGGAACTCGACCTCGGCGATGACACCCTCTGTGCCACCTCTGTAGGCTATCTTGCCGTAAAGTTCGTATGGAACCTGGACGATGCCGACTTTCGGATTCAGCTTTTCGGATTTGCCGAGAAGGTCATTCAGTTCCTCTTCGGTCAGGATCTCACCGCAGATGAACAGAGTTTTCGGGACGAATCCTGCATCAAGGCAGTGGCCGAGCTCCCTGCGGCCCTCGACCACAAACAGCCTTTCCGACCGCCTCAGTTTAGACTTTTCCTGAAGCGCCAGCAACTCCTTGATCTTCTGGTTCTGCGCCGATGTGATGTTCTCGATTCTCATAATATTAGTAAGCGGATATTTGCGAAGTAACTTTGAAAAATTAGACGAACAGATTTATGTACAGACTGGAATATAAGTGGTTGCAGGTCTTTGTGACTTATGGCTGTTGGAAAGCCCGTGAAGTTGGCCGACAGGTATTCATGATAATTAAGAAGTTGTTTTGAATTGTTTGTTTGAAGGTTAAGAGCAAGCTCTTTCCCTGCTGCTCACCTCGGCAATCCGAACAAGTTCGATTGCCCTCGGTTCGGGCGCTGGGTTGAGAGTGAAAAACTTCAGTTTCGACCGCTTCTTCCAAGGAAGATAGCGGTGCTATCTGACTGAAGAAGCGGGAAGAAAATGAAGATTTCTTTCACCTCAAAGAACATTTCAAACAATTCAAAACAACTTCTAAGAAAGGGTGACCTGGACTTCATGGTCACGGCCACCCCTTCCTGAATATTCAAAATTGATTATTCCTCTGTCGCCTCTGCGCCCTTGTCGTTCTTGGCGATCTTCTCCGGACGCATCTGAGGGAAGAAGAGCACGTCCTGGATGGTGGTCTGGCCGGTCATGAACATTGTCAGACGGTCGATGCCCATTCCGAGGCCGGAGGTAGGAGGCATACCATATTCAAGGGCGCGCACGAAGTCGTAGTCGATGAACATCGCCTCGTCGTCGCCGTGGCTCTTGAGGGCGGCCTGCTCCTCGAACCTCTCCAGCTGGTCGATCGGGTCGTTGAGCTCTGAATATGCGTTCGCGAGTTCCTTGCCGCAGACGAACAGCTCGAACCTCTCGGTGAGGGTCGGATCCTCACGATGCCTCTTCGTCAGCGGAGACATCTCGACAGGGTAGTCGATGATGAACGTAGGCTCGATGAGATGCTCCTCGCAATATTCTCCGAATATGGCGTCGATCAGCTTGCCGACACCCATCGAAGGCTCGGTCTCGACGTTCAGTTTCTTGCATGTCTCGCGCAACTCATCGACTCCCATGCCCTTGACATCCACACCGGCATATTCCTTAATGGCCTCAAGAATAGGCAGTCTGCGGTAGCCGGCCTTGAAGTCGATCTCCTTGTCGCCGATCTTCACGACTGTGGTGCCGTGCAGCTTGAGGGCGATCTTTTCGAGCATCTTCTCCACGAAGTCCATCATCCAGATGTAATCCTTGTAGGCCACGTAGATCTCCATACAGGTGAACTCAGGATTGTGGGTCTTGTCCATACCCTCGTTGCGGAAGTCCTTGGCGAACTCATAGACACCGTTGTAGCCACCCACGATCAATCTCTTGAGGTAGAGCTCGTTGGCGATTCTCATATAGAGGTCGATGTCCAGGGCGTTGTGGTGGGTGATGAACGGACGGGCCGTGGCGCCTCCCGGGATGGCCTGAAGGATCGGGGTCTCGACCTCAAGGCAGCCGGCGGCGTTGAAATACTCCCTCATCGTGGCGATGATCTGCGCCCTCTTGACGAACACGTCCTTTACCTGAGGGTTGACGATGAGGTCAACGTACCTCTGGCGGTAGCGGAGCTCCGGATCGGTGAAGGCATCGTAGACAACGCCGTCAACCTCCTTGACGATAGGGAGAACCCTGAGGGACTTGCTCAGGACAGTCAGTTCCTTGGCGTGGACGCTGAGCTGGCCTGTCTGGGTGATGAAGGCGAATCCCTTGATGCCGATGATGTCGCCGATGTCAAGGAGCTTTTTCCAGACAGTGTTGTACATTGTCTTATCCTCGCCCGGGCAGATCTCGTCCCTCTTGACGTAGATCTGGATCCTTCCAGTTGAATCCTGGATCTCGCCGAAGGAGGCCGCGCCCATGATTCTGCGGGACATCAGGCGGCCCGCGATGCAGACCTCCTGGAAGTTGCCTTTCTCCGGGTCAAAACCCTCTTCGATCTCCTTGGCGGTCGCGTTGACCGGATAAAGAGGCGCCGGATAAGGATTGATGCCCAATTCCCTTAACTTTGCGAGAGACTCGCGTCTGATTCTCTCCTGTTCGCTGAGTTCGATGTTTGCCATATCTGTTGTGTTTTTATATTCAAATCCTAAGGAATATCCTCCGCCCCGCGCAATGCGGATGCCTGCCATTCCGCCGCTTCCTTTCTCCGTTAAAGGCGAAGAAGATACGTCCTGAATATGCAAAAATACTACTTTTAATTCACATTCTGAAATTAAATCCGTACCTTTGTCTATTATGGGAAAAGAGCGCAAATGGATTTTGAAGGCGCCGGCTGATCCGGAGAAGGTGGGAAGGCTTTCCGCCGAGCTGGGCATAGACCGGGTTCTCGCTGACCTTCTTGTCAAGAGGGGAGTCGAGACGTTCGAGCAGGCGCGCTCGTTCTTCCGTCCGAGCCTGAATGACCTCCACGATCCGTTCCTGATGAAGGATATGGATGTGGCCGTGGAAAGGGTCCGCAAAGCCATCACGAGCGAGGAAAAGATCCTGGTCTATGGTGACTACGACGTGGACGGCACGACCGCCGTGTCGCTGGTATATTCATTCCTCAGAAGGTACTCCTCGAAGGTTGATTTCTACATTCCGGACCGTTACGACGAGGGCTACGGCGTGTCCTACAAGGGCATTGACTGGGCTGGAGACAACGGCTTCGGGCTCATAATCACTTTGGACTGCGGCATCAAGGCCAACGAGAAGGTTGAATATGCCGCCACTAAGGGAATAGATGTGATTATCTGCGACCACCATCTTCCGGAGAACACTCTTCCGCCGGCTGTGGCTGTGCTGGATCCGAAGCGGGAGGATGACACCTATCCGTTTGACGATTTGAGTGGCTGCGGGGTGGGATTCAAGCTTGTGCAGGCATATTCACAGAAATATGGGATTCCGTTCGAGACTTTGATTCCGCTGTTGGATCTTCTGGTGGTCAGCATCGCGGCAGACCTCGTGACGATGGTGGGGGAGAACAGGGTTCTCGCGCACTTCGGACTCAAGCAGTTGAATGAGAATCCGCGAAAGGGACTTCACGCGATGGCGGCCCTTTCGAAGCTGGAACTCGGGCATCTGACCATAGATGATATTGTGTTTAAGATCGGTCCGAGGATCAATGCCGCCGGACGAATGGAGACCGGCCGCCTGGCCGTGGAGCTCCTGACCGCCTCCGACGACCACACCGCCACAATGATCGGCGAGAAGATCAACGACAACAACAATGACCGTAAGAGCATCGACCGGGAGATCACCCAGGAGGCTCTGGAGATGGTTCAGAACGGCACGGCGCTCTCTACCGACGCCGCTACAATAGTTTATAATCCGACGTGGAACAAGGGTGTGGTAGGGATTGTGGCCTCGCGTCTTGTCGAGGCGTTCTACAAGCCGACCATCGTGCTGACGAAATCGAACGGCTTCATCACCGGGTCTGCCCGAAGCGTGGCCGGTTTCGATCTCTACGAGGCCATCGAGAGTTGCGCGGATCTGCTTGAGAACTTCGGCGGCCATGTCTATGCGGCTGGTCTGACATTGAAGGAGAACAACTTGGATGAGTTCGTCGGCAGAATAGACCAGTTCATCTCCGGGAAGATCACCGATGAGATGCTGACTCCGGTTACCGACATCGACGCCAAACTGGAGTTCAGCCAGATTACCCCTAAATTCTTCCGTCTCCTGAAGCAGTTCCAGCCTTTCGGTCCCGGCAACACCAATCCTGTCTTCCTGACAGAAAACGTCTCCGACGGTGGCAACGGCCGTAAGGTCGGCGCCGGTGGAGTCCACATGAAGCTAGACCTGATCGACGAAAAGCAGCCTTTCCATCAGATTCCTGCCATAGCCTTCAATATGGCCGAGTTCTATGACTATATCAAAGCCGGCAACCCGTTCGACATCTGTTACTCCATCGTCGAGAACTACTACCGCGGCAACACCACCCTCCAACTCCGTATCAAAGACATCAAGGAGCGCGACGAGTTCATTTAGGAATATATTTCCTCACCGTTCGGTTCTTGCTGCTGCAAGTGTCAGTGGTGATTACCACTTATGGAGACGAAGCCACCTACTCTTATGTGTTCGATTATCCTCATACTTGGAATATATACTAAACCATTGTCATGTAGATGCTGTTTTAGGTATGCAGTATCGCTCCCTCGTAATGAGCGATATTACATCAGACTTTCCAGGATTGAAGTCGTACAGCAGAAGGCCTTTATGTGTACCAAATGGACATAAACACCCCATTGGTACAGGAGATACGCTTCTGGAGTACAAAAAAGACAAACCTAAAAATCAGATATTGTTCTTCTCAGCCATATCGTTTACTCTTGTTTTGGTTCCGGTAACATTTACGATTCTAACCCTGTGTGCCGATTTCCTTCAGTCGGTCGCGTACTTCCATAAGAGCAAAACCAAGAAGATTCTCTCCATTCCAAAGTGCTGGGTTGGTCACTTCCGGAGCAAACTCGTCAAATCCAATGCCCCAATGGTGCCTCCGTTTTTAATCGACAGCGCCTACTGGGTGTCGCGTGGTGGATAACTGCTTTACTATTAATGAAATAGCTAATTGTCTTTGGCGGATATCAACTAAAGATGAATATGCTATCGTTTGATATTCAATGTGTTGGTCTCCACGGCTTCTTTGATAATCTCTGCGATCTGGGCGAAGCTCAGGCCATCGATGTCGATTATGTGGTGGGCGGTGGCGAGGTACTGGGGGGAGCGGGTTTGCATCAGGGATTCGATGCGGTGGCGGAGGGCTTCTCGTTCGCTTGATGTTTCGGTTGACTGCGCTTCGACTGGTTGTGTGGGATTCAGCATCGGGCGGCCTTCGGAATGGCCTTCGAGGTTACTCAGGAGGGTGTCGGTGGTGGCGCGGAGATAGAAACAATCGGTGTGCCGGCGGATCAGCTGACGGCATTGCCCGGAAGTCACGGTGCCGCCGCCGAGGGAAAGGATGGCGCGGGGGCGGTCGGGGTCACGGAATATCTCCTCAAGGGCCTCACGCTCCATCCGGCGGAAAGCCGCTTCACCATATTCATTGAATATTTCGGGAATATTCTTGCCCTGCTTTTCCTCAATGTAGGTGTCAAGGTCGATCTGGTGACAGTCAGGGAGCAGCGAAGCGAGGATCTTTCCGACGCTGCTCTTGCCGCAACCCATGAAGCCTATTAGGGATATGTCTTTCTCATTGCAGGACATCAGCATTCAATTAGTTTGTTGGTGACATAGGCGCCATTACTATGGGACTGATCGTTGATTAATAGTAACGTGACAATTCGTAAGGACACAGGATCCACTTTGTGTTGGAACGGTGTGGATGCCTGACCTTAGAATAGCGTAGGCTCATCAATGTCACCGATGTCCGGAATGTCGCCGGAGCCGAGGAGGGCAGCCGCACTACCGGTCTGTCCACCGTCATTGATGACTCCGGTGGCTTCGGTTGACGTGACATCTTGCGACTCATCGGTTTGCTCCACATCTTCAATGATGTCCAGCGGCTCGTCCTCGGTGTCGTCCTCCGGCTTGTGCAGAGGCTCGATGAACTTCACCTCCTTGAGATCGTATTGGTGGCACTTTTTACCCTTGGCTGAATAACCCTTCTTTGCGATGTACTCCTCAGCGTCAACGTTCTCAGGGTCACGATGCTCGTACTTTCCTCCGAAAATCACCTGGAACTGAGGATGCTTGTCCTCGGAAATATCCACAAGGTAGGATTTCGCTCCCGGGGCGATGAACGACAGCGGCGTGTTGTCGCTCAGGATGAAGCTGAACCTCTTGACGTAGAATGCCTTGGCTGCTCCATCGAAGTAGAGGGCGGTGTAGGTCTTGTTCGGGTCGAACTTCTCGATGCTGATGACATCGCCCTGATAGCGGTTCGAGACATCGAACGAAGTCGTGTAGAATGTGCCGTCCTTGAAGATGGCCAGAACCTTGTCCTCCGGGCCGAACTCACCGAGGTACTGTCCTCGCTGCTCGTCGTTAAGCTTCTGGATGTCAGCGTCGTACCAGATGTCCTTTCCGCCGATCGTGGAGACACCCTTGGATTTAAGCTGGATCCGCGCGATAGGGTTCTTGGACACCAGGTTGCCCCTGGAGGCCTTGCCCTTGATCGCAAGGGTGGAGAAATCATATTCCATCTGCGTCTTTTTCAGCTTCGGACGCGGACGCAGGTATATTCGTACAGATTCAGCCTCGCCGTTGTGGTTGACGCTGAACCAGAGGATCTTTGAGCCTTCCTCGCCGGTTGTGATGTCGTAGTCCTTGTCCCTCGTGACGCTGGTGATCGCGAACCTTTTGGCGTAGGAGACGCTGCTCTTGCCCTCGCGGTAGATGACGTTGTATATGGTTCTGCCATCGCCTCTGTTGAACACTCCGACGTAAAGCAAGTCCTTCCAGAAGAATGCCTTGTCCGTGACTTTGGTGATGCGGTACTTGCCGTCCTTGCCTATGACGATGACCTCTGAAAGGTCGGAGCAGTCGCAGATGTAGGTGCCGTTGTCGTCCTTCTTGAGGTTCAGCCCGACGAATCCCTCCTCGTAGTTTGCGTAGAGTTTCGCGTTGTTGCTGACCACCTTGGTGACGGCTATGCTCTCGAACGCTGTGATTTCGGTCTGCCTTACGAAAGGCTTGCCGTATTTCGCCTTGAGCATCTTGAACCAGTCGATGGTGTATTCTGTGATGTGCTCTATGTTGTTCTTGACGGTCTCCATCTCCGCCTCGATGGCGGCGATCTTCTCGTCGATGGCCTTGGTGTCGAACTTGGAGATCTTGCGCACAGGCTTCTCGACAAGTTTCTCGATGTCCTCCATCATGATCTCGCGGCGGAGGACGTCCTGGTAGGTCTTCATCTCCGTGAACACGTCCTGCAGCTGCTGCTCCCAGCTGTTCTGGTTCTGCTCCAGGATCTTATAGACCTTGTTCTCAAAGAATATCCTTTCGAGGGATGTGTAGTGCCACTGGTCCTCAAGCTCGGCGAGCCTGATGTCAAGCTGCCACTTTAGAAGATCCCTCGTGTGGTTCGTGTCGTAGATCAGTATGTCCTTGACCGAGAGGAACTGAGGCTTGTTGTCCACGATGACGCAGGCGTTCGGGGCGATGTTGCACTCGCAGTCCGTGAATGCGTACAGCGCGTCGATCGTCTTGTCCGGTGACACATCGTTCGGAAGATGGATCAGGATCTCGACCTTTTCCGTGGTCATATCCTCGATCTTCTTGATCTTGATCTTGCCTTTGTCCTTGGCTTTCAGAATCGAGTCGATGAGGATGTGGGATGTCTTTCCGTAAGGGATCTCGGTGATGGCCACCGTGTTCTTGTCGATCTTCTCGATTTTGGCGCGGACCTTCACGCTTCCGCCTCTGGCTCCGTCCTTGTAGTTGCTGCAGTCAGCCGAGCCGCCGGTAGGGAAGTCCGGGTAGATCGTGAAATCCTCGCCCTCAAGAATCTTCACTGACGCGTCGATGAGTTCGTTGAAGTTGTGAGGGAGTATCTTGGAGGCCATTCCGACGGCGATTCCCTCGGTGCCCTGAGCGAGCAGGAGCGGGAAACGGACCGGAAGCTCGGTCGGCTCCTGGTTTCGTCCGTCGTAGGATGTCATCCAGTTGGTGATCTTCGGGTCGAAGACGACCTCCTTGGCGAATTTGCTCAGACGGGCCTCGATGTAACGTGGAGCCGCGTTGCTGTCACCGGTAAGGATGTTACCCCAGTTTCCCTGGCAGTCGATCAGAAGGCCTTTCTGGCCGAGCTGTACGAGGGCTCCAAGGATGGACGCGTCACCGTGCGGGTGGTACTGCATCGCCTGTCCGACGATGTTCGCCACCTTCGTGTAGCTTCCGTCGTCCATTCTGAACATGGCGTGAAGCACACGTCTCTGCACCGGCTTGAGTCCGTCAACGATGTGCGGGACGGCCCTTTGCAGAATGACGTATGAGGAATAGTCAAGGAACCAGTCCTTGAACATCCCCGAAAGCTTGTACTTCCTGCTGTCGGAACTCAGCAGCTTGTCGTATTTCCCTGAAGATTTCGCCGATGTCTCGTCGATCGGCTCCTCGTTCAGTTCCTCGTCCTCGTTGCCTCCCTCCGGAGTCTCTATGTCATCCCACTCGTCGTCCTTTGCCATATCAAGATATTCCTCTAATGATTATTAATTATTTTGTCCAATGTTATTCCTCGTACCCGAACTTCCTGAGTTCCTTGCGGTTCTCCCTCCAGTCCGGATTGACCTTCACGAACAGCTGAAGGAAGACCTTCTTCTGGAAGAAGTCCTCCATCTCCAGCCTGGCTTCAGTGCCGATCTTCTTCAGAGCCGAGCCTCCCTTGCCGATGATGATGCCCTTCTGGGAGTCACGCATCACGTAGATGACGGCGCTGATCTCGTACCTTTCACGGCCTTCCTTGAAAGCCTCCACGGCCACCTCGCAGCTGTAAGGCACTTCCTGGCTGTAGTTCTCCAGAATCTTCTCTCTGATGATCTCGGAGGCGAAGAAACGGAGGTTCTTGTCGGTGAACTGGTCCTTGTCGAACCACGGCGGCGCGACCGGAAGCCCGCTCATCACTGCGTTCAGCACACTCTCAAGGTTGAACCTCTCCTTGGCCGACACCGGAATTATGGTCGCTTTCGGAAGCTGCTCCTGCCAGTAGGCGATCAGGTCGGTCACCGTCTTCTGGTCGCTGACATCGATCTTGTTGATGACGACCACCACCGGGCAATCCAGCTTCTGGAGTTTTTGAATATATTCAATGTTCTTGTCGCTCTTTTCAACCACGTCCGTCACGTAGAGGATGATGTCCGCGTCCCCGATGGCGGCGTCCACGAACTTCATCATATCCTCCTGCAGGCGGTAGTTCGGCTTGAGCATACCGGGTGTGTCTGAATATACGATCTGGCAGTCGTCGGTGTTGACGATGCCCATGATCCTGTGCCGGGTGGTCTGCGCCTTCGCCGTGACGATGGACAGTTTCTCTCCTACCAGGGCATTCATAAGCGTGGATTTGCCAACATTCGGATTACCGATGATGTTGACAAATCCAGCTCTGTGTTCAGTGTGTTTGTCCGGACTAGACATAGGCCCCCATCTTGAGGACATTGACCTCGCCCTCGCTGAGGTATCTCCACTCGCCCTTCTTGAGGCCCTTCTTGGTGAGACCCGCGAAGTAAACCCTGTCAAGAGCCTTCACGTCGTAGCCGAGGGATTCGAAGATCCTTCTGACGATCCTGTTCTTGCCGGAGTGGATCTCGATGCCGAGACGTCTGTGGTCCTCGGCGTCGATATATTCAAGCTCGTCGGCCTTGATGTTGCCGTCGTTGAGGTCGAGACCCTCTGTGAGGATCTTCTCCTTGTCGGCCTCCTCAAGCGGCTTGTCGAGAATGACCTGGTAGATCTTCTTCTTGTTGTAGGAAGGGTGTGTGAGCTGCTCGGCGATCTCACCGTCGTTGGTGAACATCAGCACACCAGTGGTGTTCTTGTCAAGCCTTCCGACAGGGAACACCCTCAACTTGCATCCCTTGAGAAGATCCATGACGGTCTTCTCGGCGTGAGGGTCGCTCGCACTGGTGACGAAGCCTTTCGGCTTGTTCATCACGATGTAAACTTTCTCCTCGCCCTTGAGTCTCTCTCCGTTGAAACGGATGTCGTCCTTGAGGACGTTGACCTTTGTCCCAAGCTCGGTCACAACCTCGCCGTTTACGGTCACGACGCCGGCCTGAATGAAGTTGTCAGCCTCGCGGCGTGAGCACACTCCGGAATTGGCGATGTACTTGTTCAGACGTATCTCTTCCTTGATAGGTGTAGGAACGTTGTCGTTGTCGGAAAACGCCGCGTCAATCTGTGGCTTCCTTGAAAGCATCTGGTTGATTCCGGCTTCGTCAGCCTCGGTGAAATGCGGCTCGTCCTTGCGGCCGAACTTCTTAGGTCCCTGATGTCCGGCGCCTCTGCCGGCTGAGAAACCTCCCTGCTTAGGGCCGAATCCGTGGCCTCCGGCCGGTTTTCTTGAATATGACGGCCTTCTCTCGCCGCCTTCCTGGCTGCCGCCGTAACTTCTTCTCTGTCCATAGGATGGACGGCCCTCGCCGAATGAAGGACGGCTCTGTCCGTATGACGATCTTCTCTCCTCTCCCTCGGAGTTGTTGCCATAGCTTCTTCTCTGTCCGTAAGACGGCCTGTCCCCGTAGGAAGGACGACCCTCGCCGAAAGAAGGGCGACCGTAGGATGATCTCCTCTCGCCTCCATCGTAGTTGTTGCTGCCATAGCTTCTTCTCTGTCCGTAAGACGGCCTGTCCCCGTAAGAAGGACGGCTCTGTCCGTAAGATGAAGATCTTCTCTCTCCGCCTTCGGCGTTGTCACCGTAGCTTCTGCGCTGGCCATAGCCACCGCTGCGGTCTCCGTAGCCGCTTCTGCGGTCTGATGAATATCCTCCTCTGCTGTTGCCTCCACGGCTCTGATAACCACCGCGCTGGCCGTAGCCGCCACGATTGTCGCTGGAGTAACTCCTGTGATTGTCGTAAGACTTGTACTCTCCGTCAGCGGAGGATGAAGCGGCAGGCACTACCTTCTTTCTTGGCCTGAGTTTCCTGCCCTCAGATGAATAACCTGTTTTTGGTCCTTCTGCAGCGTAATCCCTACGCTCCTCGTGGTTCTCTTGACCACCATTCAAATTTTCTTCCATAATGTTTGTGGCTCACGCCATTAATTAAAAATAAATAAGTAAAATGTTTTTCTATTGTAATTTGAAAACGTATGTTATCGTTCCTTGCTGGAGCGCCGGTGCGTCAGCGCTCTGGTTGAAGTGTGTCTGCAAGGCCGCGGCCCTTGCCGCCGCCCAGAGTTTGGAGTTGTTCACAGTCGTTCCCTGTCCTCCAGGGACGGCCTTTGTCACATTGCCGTAGTTGTCAACCCAGATGTCCACCACGACGGTGCCGTAGTCCTGCTCTGAATATGCCGGCCTTGGAATCGCCCCCAAGGTGTTTCTGCCTTTCAGCCGGGCGTTAGGTGTGCCTTCGGCCTTCCCGCTGGAAGTGTTTCCCTTAGGATGTCCGGCCTTGAACTCGTTCTTGGGTTCGGTGGCGCTGTGAGGTGCGTTCGAGGAGTCCTTCTTGCTCATTCCCGGGAACAGGGCGTTTTTGTTGATTTCCTCCTTCTGCACAGGAGTCTCGACATCACCGAAATCGTCCGGCTTAGCCTCGGCGGTCTTGTTCGCCTTCTCGGACCGGTGAGGCGACTCGCTCCTCTGGATCAGTTCCACCGGCTTCGTCCTGTCGATCTCCTCGGCCTGAGGCTGACGGCCTCTGTTCTGCCGTTTGATCGGCTGCGGCTCTTCCTCACTGAAATCCACGAGGAACGTCTGTTCCTGAGGCGGCGGGTAGATGTACTTCATCCCCGTGAACACGCAGAGCAGGCAGGCAAGCACGTGGACCGCGACCGTGAGAACGATCCCGGTCACCGTGGAGACCTTGGCCTCCTTCTGTCTGTCACGAAGGTATGGTTTCATCATTCAGGCTGTGTCGCTAAGATTACTTTGTAATGATTGCGTTTCGCTATGTTCATCAGCGACACGACCTCCTTGACAGGCACACTCTCGTCTGAGTAGATCGAGAACGTCGGGTCCTCCTCAGTCTGAAGAAGATCGACAAGGTCGTCCTCCAGTTCGGAGTACTGCACCGGAGTCTCGCTTCCGTTCAGATGGTAGGTGTAGGTGTCGTCGCCCCAATCCTTGATCGAGACGGTGACGGTAGGCTTGGCTGAGACCTGCCCCGTGCTCTTAGGGAGCAGGAGCTTCAGCGCGTTCGGATTGACCAGTGTCGAGGTGATCAGAAAGAAGATCAGCAGCAGGAACACCAAGTCAGTCATCGAAGACATCGCTGTGTCCGACAAGACCTTTGTGGTTCTCTTGAATGCCATGGATTATTTCTCCTCTCCGTTGTCCGCAGGTTCGTGCAGAAGATCCATAAAGTCGATTGTGGCGTTCTCCATCATGAACATAAGGTTGGAGATCTGCGCGACCAGATAGTTGTAGCCGAAGTAGGCGAGGATGCCGACGATAAGACCGCCCACCGTGGTGATCATCGCCGTGTAGATGCCGCTTGACAGCAGCGTGATGTCGATGTTGTTGCCGGCGTTGGCCATGTTGAAGAAGGCCTGCACCATACCGAGCACGGTTCCGAGGAATCCGATCATTGGCGCTCCACCTGCGATGGTGGCGAGCATAGGGAGCCCCTTCTCAAGCCTCGCGATCTCGACGTTGCCCATGTTCTCGACAGATGTCTGAATGTCAGCGAGAGGTCTTCCGATGCGCTCGATTCCCTTCTCCACGAGACGCGCCACCGGAGAGTCATATTTCTGGCAGAGCGAGACAGCCGACTTCACCTTCCCTTCATGAATATAGTCGCGGATGTCCCTCATGAAATTCTTGTCAACCTGTCCCGCCTTGTGGATCATCCACCATTTCTTTCCGAATATGTAGATGGCGATCACTGACAGTATCGCCAGCACAATCATCAGCCAGCCACCCTTGGTCGCCATCTCGATGAGAGAGAACGACTGCTCTACCTGTTGTGGAGCGAGATTCGCCACAGGCGCGGCCCCCTGTGCCATATCCTCGGCCATCTCGGCCGCCGCAGAATCCAGGCCCACGGCCTGCAAAACTTGGAACAACATAATTATCACGTACGTTTTTATTATTTTCAAAATCTCCGGCGTGCAACTGCACATTTCACGCCACTAAGTAACCTTCAAAAAATAACCTGCATCATCTTAAGGAATCTTTTCGGTCTATATCTCTTTTCTCATCAGTCATGTGCCACCGGCACACTCCTTCTTCGAAAATAGATCTATCCTCGAAAATATTCTCTTAATCTGAGGCAACTTATTTTTTTTCATGTTACTAAACTACAAAGGTACGCAAAATTTTCGAGACATCGCTCATTAATATTCCACCTTTAGGTTTGTGAAGGTTTTGGCACACCAGGAAGCCGGAACAGTCATTACAAAGCGTTCTTCGGGCGTCGCTCCCTCCTATGTGTGAAATCGGCGCGCACCTGGAGATTCATTTCTCTGATAAACAACAGATTGTCGTTCCAATATGAAGGTCAAGACAAGGGTATATGGCTTTGTCGATCATATTCATGTGGTTGAGAGCCATGAAATTCATTGAGGGGCTATTTCTGACGCTGCAATTAGCGGGAACAGTCCTTTACCTTGCAGACACCTGCAATGCGGTTCGACGTTCCCAACGCAATGTGGAAAACCGACATGAGGAACGGACATACTGGCTGCAGGGTCATCAGGCAGACATGAATGTTCCTGACAATTGCAAAAGAAACTATGTAGAGACTTAATATTTACTTAGGGAACTATATTGGTGAGGAAGAGGACGTTGCCGGGGACGATGACACGAGACGGGTGACATCCGGCATCTACGGCATAAGCCGCAATCCTGTGTAAGTCGGGTCAAAACCGACGAAAGCAGGATTGCGGCTGTGTTTCGCCAACTGGCTTCACCATAGTTGTCGTCATCTGCACGGTTGTGGCGTTCCATTTTCGGAATCCTTCAGGAGGAACGATTCCTCCTTTCGAGGAAGGACATAGACTACAAGCTACTATAACCGTGTCAGAAGGAATGATGCCGGCACGCCGCAGACTCGGACTTTAGAGTGTTGATTACGTTGCTAGATCGAGAACGCGTCGAACCCTCCGTCGATGACGCTCACGGTTCCGGTCACGGCCTTTGAGGCATCGCTTGCAAGATAGTGCAGGGTGCCGACCAACTCGTCAGGTTCGAGGAAACGGCCGATAGGTGTGTGGGCGAGGATCGTGTGGGAACGGGCGGTAAGGGAGCCGTCTTCGTTGGTGAGAAGTGCGCGGTTCTGGTTCGTCAGAAGGAACCCGGGGGCGATCGCATTGACCCTCAGACCTTCACCGAACTTGATGGCGAGTTCCGCGCAGAGGTACTTTGTCCAGTTGGCCACGGCGGCCTTGGCCACTCCATAGCCGGCCACGCGGGTGAGCGGACGGAGAGCCGACTCGGAGGCGAAGTTTATGATGGAGCCCTTGCCGGACTCAACCATTGACTTGGCAAAGACCATTGTAGGAAGGATCGTGCCGAAAAGGTTCAGTTCGGTGACTTTCTTGACGGCGTCCACATCCAGGTCGAAGATTGTCTTGTCCGGCGGAACCGTTGCCGAGGCCATGTTGCCTCCGGCGGCGTTCAGCAGTATGTCAATCTTCCCGTACTTTGCGATGATCTGCTCGTTGTTGCGCTCAAGTGTGGCCTTGTCAAGAACATTTGTCGGGAAAAAGCATGCCTCTCCTCCGTCTTTGGCGATTTCCTCCACGAGCGCCTCTCCGATGGCGGAGGCCCTGTCGAGATCAAGCAGCACCACCTTGCAGCCTTGCGCCGCGAAATATTTTACGATGGTGCTTCCAAGCACACCGCAGGCTCCGGTCATGACCACGACCTTGCCCTTAATGTCAAAAAGATTCTGTGTCATATTGTTAAATACTGTTATGTCGTGTAACTATTCATAGGACTTGATGATGCCTTCCTGGATTCCCCGGAGTTCCGCGAGGCTGCGCATGCGTCCGTAGCAGGAATAGCCTGGGTTGGACTTGCGGTTCAGGTCGTCACACATCTGGTGCCCGTGATCGGGGCGCACAGGAATGCTGATCCCTCGCCGTTGCTCTACTTCAAGCAGTGCCTTCATCATTCCGTACATGTCCACATCTCCTTCCAGTAGGTTCGCCTCATAGAAGTTGCCCTCAGAATCTCGCTTTGTTGTCCTCAGGTGAACGAAACCGATTCGGTCTCCGAACTCACGCATCATGGCCACACAGTCGTTGTCCGCACGCACGCCGAACGAACCCGTGCAGAGACACAGCCCGTTGGACGGATTTGGTACAGCGGCCACGATCTTTCTGAAATCCTCAGCTGTTGAAAGAATGCGTGGAAGCCCCAGCAATGAATATGGCGGATCATCGGGATGTATCACCATGACGGAGCCGCACTCGTCCGCTACGGGACAAATCTGACGAAGGAAGAATATGAGGTTGTCACGAAGTTGTTCCTCAGTGACCCCGTCATACCTTGAAAGAGCCTCCCTGAATTGATCAAGAGTGAAGCTTTCCTCACTGCCCGGAAGGCCTGCGATCATGTTGCGGGTGATCAGTCCGATCTCGGCCTCGTCCATCTTGTCATAACGCGCCTTGGCGACGGCGATTTCCTCGGTGGAATATTCATTGAAAGCCGCCTTGCGCTCCAGAATGAACAGGTCGAACGCCATGAACGCCGCCCTCTCGAATCTCAAGGCGCGGGAGCCGTCGGGCATCTCAAACCGCAGGTCTGTCCTGGTCCAGTCAATCACCGGCATGAAATTGTAGGTGATGCATTTGATACCGCACTCGGCCAGATTGCGGATGCTCTGCTTGTAGTTCTCTATGTAGCGGAGATAGTCACCTTCGCGGGTCTTGATGTGTTCATGGACCGGTACGCTCTCCACGACGCTCCATTTGAGTCCTGACTCGGCGATGAGAGCCTGCCGTTTGCGGATCTCATCCACTGTCCACACCTCTCCGTTAGGAACATGATGCAGCGCATGGACTATGTCCGTGGCCCCGGCCTGCTTTATGAAAGCAAGGCTCACGGGATCATCCGGACCGTACCAACGCCAACTTTCAGTCATTCGTATCATGATTCTGCTGATTTAGTTGTTTTTGATTGTCCTTATGCAGCGGACGAAACGTCCGTCACCGCTCTTCCCTTTGCCCGGAGTGTCGGCCACCGTTGACATGTAAGCCTTTCCGAAACGCATGAATGAGCCGTACACATTGCCCTTGGCATCCTGAAGCTCGGTGCTGGCCCAGTACCTTTCGCCGTTCTTGTTATCCGCCGCCGAGTTCATCACAGTGCCGCCGTAAGTGGTAAGCGAGAGATCGAACGCAGCCCTCGCTTCCTTCTCCTCGTCAGAAATCTCGGCGGGAACCTTGGATTTGACATTAGGGTCGTAGGCGACTCCGTTGTAGACATTGAATATCTCGACAAGCTCGTTGAGTGACGGCCAGTACCATTCCTCGCCAAGAGTTGAGCAGAAAGAGACCGCCGGAATGTCCTTTGCCTCCGCGCTGGCCTTGATGACCGCCGTGTTGGCGGCTCCGTCATCCATGCTCACTGCATTCAGAAAGGCCGGTGTGGCGGCGTTGGACCAAGGCACGTCCTCTGAACGGACAAGACTAAGAACCTTGGATGTCTTTCCGTCCTCGGATGTCCAGTAGATGATACCGACATTCTTACCGTTTTCCTTGTAGGCCGGGAACTTGGTCTGGAGAGGCTTCTCCGGCTCACCGCTCACAAGTTTCATGCAGCGCACATACCTTTTGGACGCGTTGGTCTTGCCCATCTGGTCGGCAGGGGTGGAGGCATAGACCTTTCCGAAGCGCATTGTCGACGCATAGACCTTGCCTGTCTTTTCGTCTGTCTGCTCGGTGCTTGTCCAATATTGGTCTCCGTTACTGTTCTCTGAACCGGTGTTGAGTGCGACTCCTCCATTGTCGGCAAGCGCTTTCTCGAAGGCCGCTCTCGCGTCTTTCTCTTCCGGGGTGATGTCCGATGGTTTCGCTGCGGTGGCGGCATCGAAGGCTGTGCCGTTGTAGGTCTCGAACAGCTTCTTCATCTCGTCCATCGCTGGCCAGAACCAACCTTCTCCATGGGCATCGCAGAACGCAAGCGCAGGAATGCTTGCCGCTTCCTCGCTGGCGCGGAGAAGCGCGGTGTTGGCGGCTCCGTCTGTCTCTCCGGTGCCGATTACATGTGTGCCGTCGGTTGACCAGGCAACGGTCGTGGCGGTCCTGTCAAGGCTTACGACAAGTGCTGATTGTCCGTCCTCGGCTACCCAGAACACAATACCGGCCGCGATTCCGTTCTGATACCAGACATCGCGGAGCTTGTAGAGTGGTTCCGGTTCCGGCTCTGGTTCCGGTTCTGGTTCGGTTTTGTGGCCTGGTTGCGTGACTGTAACAGTGGCGGGGATGCTTCCGGCCACAATATGAACCTCGACGGTTCTGTCGTCTTCGGAGGTGTTCTCCTTGTAAGTAAGTGTGAGACAACGTGACGTGATCTCTGCTGTCAGCCAGTCCGATGACAACTCGACCGTGGGCTCGGTGTTGGTGGCAAGGAGGATGTCCTTGGCTCCGGCGTAATAGTCCGTGAGCACCACTTCCGTCTCATCGATGTTGAAGAAATCCTCTTTGGTCTCCTCTTTCACGCAGGCCGCCGAGATGATCGAGGCGGCAAGCAGTGCGATATATCCTGTTCTTTTCATTTTCCAATAATATTAATTCCAACCTTTGTTCTGAGGGTAGACATCGGATCCTCCCATGAGGAGAATCTGATTGCTAGGGATCGGCCAGCACTCATGCTTCCCGACGACAAAGTTCTGACGGGCGAAAGTGAAATCCTTGTTGAGGTACGGGTTTTCCGCCATGGACTCACCTTCCCATTTCCGGCAATATTCTCCAAGCAGACCGAGTCTCTTGAGGAGAGGCCATCTGACACCTTCGAAATTCAGTTCGCGGGCATATTCATCAAGAATGTTCTCCAATGTGAGAGTCCCCTCGAACCTGTCGTTCCCGGCGCGCTCGTAGGTCATGTTGAAATATTTCACCGCATTGGTGTTGTCACCTTTATGGTAGTATGCCTCCGAACACATCAGCACGGTCTCAGCAAGGCGATAGACGATCAGATCCCTGAAACTTGTCTTGCGGTCAGGTTCGTCTGCATTGGTCCAGAAGTCCGCATGCTTGCGGCTCATCGTGTGGAGGTTGGCGATGTACGACGCGTCCTTTTTAGGTACGATCTCTTTTCCGTAGGTCTCCGGACGTGCGGGATCGTTGTAGTAGAACTTCCTTACGAAGTAGCAGTCGAGGCGCTTGTCCTTCGGACCGTACATGTCCAGAAGATGCTGGTTAGGGTAGTCTCTGCCGTAGCCGAACCCGCCTTGGTCGCTGGAGCTTATGGCGCCGTCAACACTTGAATATCTTGATGTCACAAAGACGGAAATCGGATGACCTTTCAAGGTAGTGCCTGTGATCACTCCTCCACCTCCGGTGTTCTTCGAGAACTGGTAGGCGTACAGGACTTCCTTGGACCGTAGATTCTCGGAATTGAAGATCTCGGCAGGGTCATTCTCAAGTTCTGTGATGCCCTTCGCGTCTCTTAGAATATCCTCGGTCTGTGCGATCACGCAGTCCCAGTCTTCCTCCCACATGGCCACCTGGGCGCGGACATGCTTGGCTGTGGCCTTGGTGTACATTCCGTACATGACTCCGTTGTCATATACCGGAATCTCGTATGGAAGTGCCGCTATGGCAGCGTCGAGGTCGTTTTTCAGAAGAGTGAACACTTCATCCTTGGTGGCAGGCTTGTAGGTTCTCTCCAGATTGGACACGTCTGTAGGCTCTGTGTTGAGGTAGATCCTTTCGAATCGTTTCCAGAGTTCGAAATAGGCCCTTGCCCTGAAAAGGCAAGCCTCTCCATGGATCTTCCTGATCTCTGGATCCTCAAGCCCGAGATGTTCAGAGGATGCGATTATCTCGTTGGCGCGCCCTGCTATGGCGTACCAGAATTTCCAGTAGTCTTCGATTACTCCGGAGTCTGGCGTAAGGTCGGTGAGCCTTCCCAATGACGCCCAGTTACCGGCGTTGAACAGGAATATGTCCGTGTTGAAATCGAACAACTGGGGGAGGATCACAATGCCCTTTGAATCGGAATTGTCAACAATGTTGTCCCTTTCATAGACATACAGTCCGGCTATCGCCCTTTTCAGACCATCTTTGTCAGTCTTGAGGTAGTTTGTCGTCACGGATGTCTCCGATTCGAGGTTGAGCAGGTTGTCACATGAGGCACACAAAGTCATGGCCAACACGGAAATCGTTATGATGGAAGTCTTTTTCATCGTCGTATTCTTTAGAAAGAAAAGTTAACTCCAAACACTGTCTGCTGAGTCTCCGGATAAAGATTGCCGGTGACTTCCGGGCTGTAAGACAGTACCTTGGTGAATGTCAATAGATTGGTCGCTGTCATGTAGAAGCGGAGATTCTGGATCTTCAGTTTTGAGGTCACCTTTTTCGGAAGGGTGTACCCGAGTTGGATGGTCCTCAGCCTCAGATAAGAGGCGTCCTGATAGGCGAGTGTCCTCATGTATGGGACTTCAGATCCATATTTAGGTCTCGGTGCCGTGTTGGAAGGGTTGTACGGTGTCCAGTAGTCCACTTTCATACCGTTTGAACGTCCTCTGAGGTCACCGCCATATTCCCCGTCATACATCAAAGGATTCAGGATATAGCCTCCCGCGACGGCGTACCAATCCATGAAAAAGTCGAAGCCTTTCCAACGGAGGTTCGTTGAGAGGGAGAATGTGGCGTCCGGGTCTTTCTGATAGACAACCCTGTCGTCCTCGTTGATCTTGCCGTCGCCGTTCACGTCACGAAGCTTCACGCTTCCCGGTTCCACGTTGTCGTTGCGGGAGAGAGGTGCGTCGGCGACACCGTCGCCGTCTGTGTCAACGGTGTTCTTCAGCTTGTAGGTGAGGGAGCCTCTGTCGCTGTAAACATCGAAGTCGCTGTACTGATAGACTCCGTCCGCCTTGTAGTCATAATAGATGTTGATCGGAGCCCCGATGATCCAGTTGTTTCCAGGCTGGCTGACGTAGTTGCCGTTCTCATCGACCGTGTCATCGATCTTGATGATCTTGCCGCTGAACTGGCTTATGTTTGTGGTGACGCTCCAATTGAGATCTTCGCTCCTTATGATGTCGAATGTCGCGTTGAAGTCGATGCCGTGGGTTCTGGTCTCTCCCAGGTTGTCCAGCATCGAGCTGTAACCCAACGATGCGTTCAATGCTCTGGACACAAGCAGGTTGGTGGTCCGTGTGTTGTAGTACTCGACCGTTCCGAAGATCCTGTTGTCGAGGATCCCGAAATCAAGTCCGAAGTTGGCTGTTCCGGACTGCTCCCATTTGAGATTCTGGTTAGGAAGGTCATTGCCGGGAAGGTAACCCATGTAGTAAGTGTCTCCGAACTCACCAGGCATCGGCTTGGCCACACCAAGGGTGGCGTAGTTGTCGATCCCGTTCTGGTTGCCTACTATTCCGTAACTTGCCCTTAGCTTGAGGTTGTTCATCCATGAGACATCCTTCAGGAAGCCTTCTTCCGACGCTCTCCACGCGAAGGCCACGGACGGGAATGTTCCCCATTTGTTGTCTGTGCCGAAGCGGCTTGATCCGTCACGGCGCACGGCGAGGTTGAACAGGTACTTGTCCATCAGGTTGTACTGCGCCCTGACCATGAATGACACGAGATTGTTTTCCGAATATGCTCTCTGCTGTCCGGTCACCTCGCCGTTGGCGATGTAGTTGTAGGTCTTGTCAACCGGGAGGTTGGACACTGAATATCCCAGCGTCTTGCGAAGGGACTTGTCCACGGACTGCACCGCGGTGATGTTCAGTTTGTGGTTCTCGTTCTTGATGGGAACGTCATACCTTATGGAGTTCTCAATCAGGGTCTGCACGTTTGCCGTGTTGAGCAGTGATGCGGTCGAACCTCCTCCGTTGGGATAGTAGGAATCACGTGAATGTCCTTCCTCGTTAACCCTGTTGTAGTAGGAGACGTTGAACCTGTAGGTGAATCCCTTGAACGGGGCTATGTCGGCGAAAGCATTGATCCTGTAGCTGTTGGCCTTCGCGTCATGAGAGTCGTGAAGAGCGCTGTATGCAGGGTTCGTGTCCTTGTTGCTGTTGATGTAAGGAATATAGTCGCCGTTCTCGTCGTAGATCTGTGAAAGCGGAGAACGGGTGATGAACTGGTAGAACGCTCCGTTTTCTATCTCACGTTTCGAGAATCCGAACGAGGTGTTGGCTCCGAGCTTCAGCCATTTCTTAACCTGATAGTCAAGGTTCACTCTGGAACTGATGCGGTCGTAACCGGAATTGACCTTCATTATACCGTCCTGATTGAAATAGCCGACGCTGGCCATGGCCTTCAACTTGTCGGAGCCACCTTTGACACTGACCTCATGGCTATGGTAGAGAGCCGCTTTCTTGAACATAAGGTTCTCCCAGTCAACATATTCACCACTCTTGTAAACCTGTGCCATCACGTCATCGGCCAAGGCCGTGGCGATCGGTACCGTCGTGGCGTCTATTATTCCCATGTCATTCGCGACTGCCTCACGCCTGAGGGAAAGGTACTCGTCCGCAGTGTAGTAGTCGAAGTTTTTGTGAAGGGTCTGGAATCCCACGTAGCCGTTGTAGCTTACAGTGCTTTCACCGGCTTTTCCACGTTTGGTGGTGACCAGTATCACACCGTCGCTGGCCCTCGCTCCGTAGATCGCCTGTGAGGCCGCGTCCTTAAGGATCTCGATCGACTCGATGTCATCGGAGTTTATCATCGCGAACTCGGTGTCGGAAGCGACACTTCCGTCAATGATGTAAAGAGGGTTGTTGCTGGCGGAGATTGATCTCGTTCCACGAATCTTGATGGATGGGGTGGAGCCTGGACGTCCGGAAGCGCTTGTGACAGTCACGCCGGCGGCACGTCCGCGCAGCATCTCGGCGGCGGTGGCGGCGGGGAATATCTTCATGTCATCGGTGTTCACTGACGTGATTGATGTCGCAAGGTCACTTTTCTTCATTGACCCATAGCCGACCACAACCAACTGGTCAAGCATCATGGATTCAGGCTCAAGGAAAATCTTGTAGTAGTTGTCCTTGCCGACGGTCACGGTCGCTCCACGGTAGCCGAGGCAGCTTACCTCAAGCACGTCACCTTCTTTTGCGGACAGGGAGAACCGTCCGTCGAGATCCGTTACCGATCCGTTGGACGTGTCCTTGATCTTGACACCCGCTCCGATTACCGGCAGCGCGCCTGATTGTGAGTCCTCCAGGACGACACCGCTGATCTGTGTTGTCTGTCCGGAGACCGGCAGTGACACCGAAAGGAGAATCACCGCCGCTAAATATTTCACTATATTATTCATGTCAAAAAGTTATTAGTTCTTGTCATTTTTCCATTCCCACATTGTCTCAAGCGCGTCATACTGGAACACGTCAAGTCCCTTGAGGCAGTCGCCGCCACTCTCTTTCAGTGTGGTCATCGTTTGCAGAAGTGATTCCCAGCCATTTGGCTGAAGGCTGGTGGAAATCTCATCGTTAGTGGCGGTCTTCACGCAGACGCTGACTGAAGCCGCCTTTCCGCATGCCTTGAAAATCGGTTGGCACACCTCCAGAATCTTTTCGGAAGAGTTGCAGTAGGCCATGACGGAAACCCAGTCGCAGACTGACAGGAACTGGTTCACATCACCGTAGGCGATCCTTCCAGCATTGTAGAGTTCCTGATACTTCCACCAGATCGCCTCCTGAAGTTTCAGCCCGGAAACCGAGAGCCTCTTGTGGGCGTAAGCAAGACGGCTCACAGTCGTTCTCAACAGATTCTCGTTGGCCCCACCGGCTCCGTTGCCGCTGTCGGTGTTCCACACCCATCCAAGTCCGATGTCGGATTTTATTGTGTGAGGCTCAAGGTCGGCGGACACGCCAGAGAATCGCTCCTCTGGCTTCACGCTCCGGTTGTAGGAAATTACTTTCTGGAGGCATGATTCTGCCCCTGCTTCGCTGAGGAAGACCGCTTTGTCCTCGTAGTATGTGGCATATACCTCCATGCCAAGGTCGGTGCAGGTCGAGATGAAGGTCTTGAGCCAGCTGTCGGCTGTGGCCAGTCTGGTTCCTCCTGGGCTGAGGTAAACACCTCTGAATCCCATAAGGGCGATTCTGGCGGCCAGCTTTTTCGGTGTGTCGGCGTATTTGGCGATGCTTGCCGAATAGACATACACACAGTTGAACAAAACATCCTTTCCGTCATTATCCTCAAGGTTTGTCGCCTTTGAGTAGGCCTCGGCCTTATAAGCCATCAGGTCTGTCACGCCCGCCATCTTGATACATTCGTCGCGGCCTATCGTCGGTTCATCCTTGCTGTGATCGACCTCAATGATGTCGATCTCGTCGATTGTCGGCCCGTATTCAGGCTTGTCTGCCGTGCAGGACAGGCAGAAGAAAACTGTCGCCGACAAAGCAAGCAATCTTAAATCTTTCATTCCAGTGTTATTTTTTTATGTTTACCTAATGTTTTCCAGCACTTTGATCCGCTCCTTGATCTTTCCGCGGTATGTCCATTCATTGAACGACTCCCCGGCGTCTTTGAGGTAATGACCGTTGAGCCTGATGAATTCCTTTCGCAGTCCCCCGCATTCCTTGTCGATCGACTTGAGCTGTGCCAAGGCCGCCCTGGAGTCTTCGACGGAAAAGCCGTTTGATTCGATCTGTAAGTCAACACGCTTGAATTCCAGATAGTTGATGCGGATGTCAAGCATCAGGCGAAGATGCCTGGCCACGTCAGCCGCATCCTTGGAGAATCTTACCATGTCAAGCCTCTCCCTTAAGGCGGTACATTTCCGGAGTTCCTCGTCAATGCGTGCGATGTCCCCTTGGAATGAATATACAGGGCTCTGGGGCATGTTGAAATAGTCCTTCACTACCTCTGTCTCCTCCTGCGGGCCAAGACCGAGTCTTGTGTGGCAGTAACTCTCCAAAAACTTGTCTGGAGTGAGCGGATTGTCCGACAAGGCGTTTGAATATGCCGTCATCAGCATGTCAAATCCGCTTTGAGGGTACACCTCTCTCACGGGCTGTATGGCAATGACCTCGTTCTTGTCATCGTAAATGTAGCCGTAGGTTCCGGATGTCGACCACGAAGTGTTGATGATTCCTTTGAATCCGCAGTCGGATGCGTATGAAGCGTAACTGAATATGTTCTCCAAGTGCTTTCTCCATTGTACCAGATAGAGATTGTCAGGATGGGAACGCAACGAGCATGCTCCCCAGACCTCCCGGCCGGAGTTCCTGAGGTTGTCCATTTTCCCGAAATGGTCCTGGTTCCAACCGTAGTTCCAATCGACGATGATCACATCCTCCGGAAGCGACTGAAGCGCCTCTGGGTGTTTCAGGATGATGTCCGCCCAGATCATGGGTCTCTTGCCCAATGAAGATACAATCCGGCACATCCTTGCGACATAGTCAACGTACAGTCTGGAGATTCCTTCGCTCCTGACTTTCTCCTGACACCTGCGGCAATGACCCAGCAACCTTGTCTCGTCGCATCCGATGTGAAAATATCCTGATGTGTGCATTTGCGCTATCTCGGAGAAGATGCTTCTGAATATTCCTTCCGCTTCGTCCTCCATCATCGGGCATACCTGCGAACAGTCTTTCCTGTCTTCTTTCAGGACTGCGTACCGCTCGTGCCGGAGGATGTATTCAGAATGTCCGAAACAATTCTGAAGGGGAATTACATCGACTCCAAGGCCCGAGCAGTATGCTATGAAGTCCTTTACCTCTGCTTCCGAGAAGGCGAAACGGTTTCTAAGTACAAGATTGTCCTTGAACGGGAATGTCGCCTCCCATTCCACCACGACAGCATTCATGCCTTTCGAGGCGGCGTCGGCCACGAATTCCTTCATCGCCGGCATTGTCATCACCTGTGTCCTGAAATCAAGGTAAACGGCCCTGACCTCAAAAGACTTTGCGGACAGAGACAGGTGACATGCCAGAAAGAGGATGAGAAACGTCAGGAAATATTTTGTCTTTCTATGCATCGTGCCAGTCCATTATGTATTTCGCGCTGTCCTTGTCCGTATAGAGGATCGCACTCTTGTGTCTCCTGAGGATCGAGGCCGGGCATTTTTCCGACACGGGACCGAAGACCGCGCCCTTTACGGCCTCAGCCTTAGAGGCTGCCGGAACGACGCAGAACAGATGATCGGCGTTGAACATCGCGGGAACCGTCAGCGTCAGGGCATATTCAGGAACCTCGGAGATGTCCTTGAAGCATCCGTCGTGCACCTGCTGCATCCTGCATTTCTGGTCGAGATCCACTTTCTTTATAAGAAGAGGATCGTTGAAGTCTGCCACGTGCGGGTCGTTGAAAGCGATGTGTCCGTTCTCTCCGATGCCCATGCACACGATGTCGATAGCCGTAGATCTCAAAATCTCCGAATATCTTCGGCATGTCGCTTCCGAGTCTTTGTCAGTTCCGATGTAGTCAACGCTCGCGAATGGAACCTTGTCGAAGATTGCCCTGCGCAGGAAATTGCCGAAACCCTGAGGCGCATCGGCCGGAAGGTTGACGTATTCATCCATGTGGAGTGCGTGTACGCGTCCCCATTCAATGCCTTCCGTCGCGGCCAAGGCTTCGAGAAACTCGTTCTGTGAAGGCGCGGCGGCGAAGACCATGCGGATTTCCTTTTTTCTGCCGAGCGTCTCCTTGATGCATGCCGCCACATCGGCGGCCGCCGCCTTGCCCATATCGTTTCTGGTGTCAAAGACCTTGATGTCCAGATTGTCTGACTTGAATGTCTTGAGTATCATGATTTAATAAATTGTTTTTCCTCCAATGATTGTTCTCTTTACGTTGATGCTGTCATCAAAGATAACGATGTCGGCGTCTTTCCCTGGTTCCAGAGAGCCTTTCCTGTCATAGAATCCCATGACCTTCGCGGGGTTCTCCGTTATCATTCTCACGGCCTCGCACACAGTGCATCCGGCGATGTTGACCATCGTGCGGACGAGCCTGTCCGCCGTCGCCACGCTTCCCGCGAAGGCGCTACGGTCCATCAGCTTGGCGACACCGTCCTCCACTATGACTTCCTGACCGTCCGCAAGGCTTCCCAGCACACTCTTCCCTTCGGGCATTCCGGCGGCCCTCATTGAGTCTGTGACAAGGGAAATGTTGTTGATTCCCTTGATCTTGATGAGAAGGTGAAGCAGGTCGGCCGGCACATGAATGCCGTCGGCGATGATCTCTATCCTCATCCCGTCCTGCCAGTAACCATATTCTATGGTTCCGGCGTAACGGTAGGCGTTCCTTCGGGAAATTGTGCTCATGCAGGAGTAGAAGTGTGTCATCATCGTGGCTCCGGCCTTGAAGGCTGCGTCACAGTCGGCGAATGTCGCGTCCGTGTGGCCGATGGAGGCGACAATGCCTCTTCTGTTCAACTCCGCGGCGAATTCTGGCGCTCCGTCAAGCTCCGGGGCGAAACTCCATCTGGCGAGATCAGGGCATCTGTCCAGGATCTCCATGTACTCGTCGGGCTTTGGAGCGCGGAGGTATCTTGGATCCTGGGCTCCGGCGAATTTCGGGCTGAAATACGGCCCCTCCAGATGCATCCCTCCGAATCTGGCTCCGTCCTTGTTCTCATTCACGGCTTTTCTGTAGGTCTCGAAAGACTCGAAAAGGATCTCGTTGGTGCTTGTGAGCGTTGTCGGGCAGAGCAGGGTGGTGCCGTGGGCGGCGTGCATTCTTGCGGCCGTGAGAAAAGCCTCGACCGTTCCGTCCATGAAATCCGCTCCGCCGGCTCCGTGGGTGTGCATGTCAATGAACCCTGGGCTGACGTAATCCCCTTCACAATCAATTACTTCCGCACCGGCGGGAATGCTGTCCGAGATTCCTTTGACCAGTCCGTTCTCAAGGACAAGAACACCAGAGGTGATCTTGTCCGTCACTATTATTTTACCGTTGATTAATGCTGTTACCATTTCTCTATCTTATAACCGTAAACCGCATAGAAAATCATGTATGCAAAGCATGGAACCAAAAGCCAGTAGGCCGTCTGGAGACTCATGTGGTCAGACACATAGCCGTAGATGAGAGGCAGCACGGCATTCCCGCATAGGGCCATCACCAGAAGTGACGAGCCGAGGCTGGTCCAGCGGCCAAGACCTCTGATGGCAAGCGGCCATATTCCTGCGTAGATCAATGAATTCGGCACTCCGAGAAGAACGAGAGTCCAGATTGATGCCTTCAGTGGCAGGATAAGGACAAGTACTGAGAGTGCAAGGCCTGTGATCGTGCAGATGACGAGTGATTTCTGCTGGCTGATGTATCTGGGGATGAAGAACACGCCGAGAAGGTAGCCGAAAAGAATGCATCCGAGTGTGTAGGACGGGAACACCTTGGCCGTTTCCAGATCCATGCCGATGTTCTGGGCG
The DNA here is from genome assembly GCA_900544195.1 of uncultured Alistipes sp. Taxonomy (GTDB): domain Bacteria; phylum Bacteroidota; class Bacteroidia; order Bacteroidales; family UBA932; genus Cryptobacteroides. The sequence goes on from UQUJ01000029.1 coordinate 31,483, forward strand.
TAACCTATGATCGTGCTGACGGAGATCTGTTGGCTTCCAAGGTGACAGAACAGGGCCAACACTCCGAGAACGAGGTATGGATATTCCCAGATGGACTTCCTGTCGTCGCCGGTGGTGCCGGAGCCGTTGGCGCTGTCCGGGTTGATGTCCTGGACCGGTGATTTGTAGAAAAGGATTCCGAAAGCGAACAGAAGCGCGGCCAGAACCACATAGGGGACAATCACCCCTCTGATCATGCTGTCAAGTGCGGCTTCCTTGGCCGGTCCGTCAAGCAATCCGGCCTCGACCAAGTCCATTACCTCCTTGTCCTGCGGGCGGATCACAAGCGCCGCGAAGACAAGAGGGGCGATGATGCCGGCGAACTTGTTGCATATTCCCATCACACTGATTCTCTTGGCCGCGCTTTCGTAGGGGCCGATGATTGTCACGAAAGGATTCGCCACCGACTGCAGGATGGCGAGTGCCGTCCCGATGGTGAACAAGGCGAGCAGGAACATGCCATAGGTTCTGGTCAGGGCGGCTGGCCAGAAAAGCAGCGCGCCGATGGCCATTGTCCATAGGCCGATCATAGTCCCTTTCTTGTAGCCGGTCCTCCTCAGGAGGAAGGATGCCGGAACGGTCATCACGAGATAGGCGATGTAGAAGGCAAATGTTACCAGATAGGTCTGTACACCGCTTTTCAATTCGCAGGCGATCTTGAAATAGGGAATCAGGATGGAGTTTACCCACGAGACAAGCCCGAAGATGAAGAACAAGCATCCCAACATCGTCAGGGAAATGTAATATTGCCGTTTGTTTTCCATAATACAATAATATGCGGTGGTCATTAGCCTGTGGTTTATTTCAGGCGATCCTCTGCAAAGATAGAGGGTATTATTGTATTATCGCGCAGAAAAAGCGTAAACTTATTGACGAAAAGCGCAATTTTTCTGTCTGTACTCCTGAGGTGAGCAACCTTTCATCTTTCTGAATATACGGGAAAAGCTGCCGTTGTCTCCGAACCCTACCTCATCCGCGATTTCGGACACAGGCCGGTCGGACGTGAGCAGAAGGTGGGCGAGATGCTCGACCCGGCATTTAAGAATATATTGATAGATGGTGGTCCCCGTCTCTTTCCGGAACTTGGTCTCAACGCTTCTTCTGGACAGCGGGACAAGTTTCAGAATGCCGTTTATGTCAAGATTGGTGTTGTAGTTGGAATCAATGAAGGCCACGATCTTCGCGACATTCGGATCCTTGATGTTGTAGATGCAGCTGGACTGCCTCTGCACGACTTCCACAGGGGTGATCACGACATTGAACGGCTGCCGTGTACTGTTCATGATCTGTCTGTGCAGCAGTGCGCAGGTCTCGTAGCCACCACGCTCCACGTCGAGTTCCACAGAGGAGACAGGTGGGTCGGAGATGCCGCAGAGCAACTCGTCGTTGTCAACTCCGAGGACTGCGATATCTTTTGGAACGCTCAGACCGGCCATGTTGCATGTCTCTGTTATGTAAAGGGCATGCGCGTCGTCGCAGCAGAACAACGCCACCGGTTTGGGCAGGTCTTCAAGCCATGAGAGAACCTTGCTTCTGTCGAAGGTCTCTCTCGGCTCGACATTGAATGAACTGAAATTGTTGCCCTTTGAAGCCACAGCCTCCCGGAACCCTTTACAGCGTTCTTCCGACCATATGATGCTCCGCACCCCGAAGAACGCATAGTTGGTGAACAGTTTCTTTTGGAAATATTCCGCGGCGAGCTGCCCGGTGCCGACATAATCACCTGTAAGGTTGGAGTACACGTCACTTCTTGTCCTGTTGTTCTGCAGGACGATCGGTATGTTCAACTGGCCGAGAAGTCCTACCTTGTCCTCGTCGCACCGTCCGATGATGGCGTCGGCATTCCATTTCTTTGCCCATTCCATGACCCACTCCTCGCGTCCGTTGGTTCCGCGAAAGTCGGACGGAATGCGGTAGAAAAGCCATGGACCGTTTTCCTTCGAGTATTTCATTATGCCCCGGAGCAGTTTCCGGTCAAATTCGCTGGCGCAGTCGATCAGTAATATTACCTTGATCATGTCATGTTGTGGAGTCGGAACATTCAAAACAGCTTCTCAAATATACGCAAGTTTATGAAACGTCGCAACTCTCCGGCACAAGTATTTCCGCAGGACTTTTGCCGAACCGATGATTTTTTGTAACATTGCAGGATATGAAGAGATCCATGTCAACAATAAACGATGTCGCCGAGGCTTCCGGAGTCACCATCGGCACGGTTGACCGTGTCCTGCACGAAAGGGGAGAGGTGTCGGAAAAGACCAGGGAGAAGGTCCTGAGGGCGGTAAGGGAACTTGGCTACAAACCCAACGTGTACGCTTCCATGCTTGCCAGAAACAAGTCGCACAGGATTGCCGTCATCATGCCGAGGTTCAGCGCCGGCGAGTTCTGGGATCTGACTCATTCCGGAATAAGCAGGAGTGCGGAATATGCCGGACGCTTTTCCGTGGACATTGTTGACTACCTTTACGATCAGTATGATGTGGATTCTTTCCTGTCGGTCTGCCGTGAGGCCATTGTGGATAATTGCTCGGGCGCCGTCATCGCCCCCATGTTCCTGGATGCCACGCGTGATGTCGCCCGGGGGATGGAGAAGGCTGGTCTCCCGTACATTATCCTTAACACGAGCGTAGGTGGAGTCAGTGGTCATCTGGCCTATTATGGCCAGCCCATCTATGACAGCGGGGCGTTCTGTGCCGATGTCTTGATGTCCGGCTCGTCCCCTGAAAGTCGGGACACGGTGTACATGGTCCGGATAGAGCGCGATGTGAAAGGCCTTTCCGATCCTTCAAAGGAGAGGAGAAGAGGCTTCATGGATTATCTTTCGGCCCGCTTTCCCGACACGCAGGTCAGAAATGTTGTGATAAACCCCAACAATCCCACAGAGGCGCGCTCCGTCATGGATCTTGCTTTCGAAGGAATAGGGAAAAGCGCCAACATCGTGACACTGAACTCAAGAATATACCTTGTCGGCGACTTCCTTAAGGAGCGTGGACTCAATGGCTTGAATGTTATCGGCTTCGATGTCTTGGAAAAGAATATCTCGGCTCTCAGGGATGGTTATGTGAAGTACCTTATAGCCCAGCACTCAGACCGTGAGGCGATGGACTCTGTCATCACCTTGACGGATTTTCTTGTGTTCGGCAAACATCCTCACTGCCAGGACAACTTCAGCTCCGTTGACCTGCTTTCCCGCTACAATTATCGTTTCTATTGAGCTGCTCAAGTTTCGCATTTGCGAAACACCTATATTCTTCACTGCTTGCAGTGAAAGCAAGTCCCTCCCCCGAGGGGAGGGATTTAGGG
>UQUJ01000030.1 GCA_900544195.1 uncultured Alistipes sp.
TGAAGAAGCGGGAAGAAAATGAAGATTTTTTCACCTCAAAGAACATTTCAAACAAATCAAAACAGATTCTCAAAGATCACCAGGTTATTTTTTAAGGATTAGTAAGCCAAATTTGGCGGGAGATAAAAAGTATAACAGATCATAATGATATACAAAATATGGACAGTTTTGAGAGATTCATAGTTGAGAACGAAGGGGCGGACACGGTGCGGCTGGTGATGTCGCGCAGGGAGTGGCCGTCGCCGGGGGATGCCGGACTGGCTGGGCTGGATGCGAAGTCGCTGGCGGTCAACACTATCGAGGGACGAAAGAAACTTCGTAAGAAGCTGCCGGAATGGGTGGCGTGCTCGAGGCTGGTCTATCCTTCGACGCTATGCACGGAGCAGTGCAGTTCTTCTGACACGGCGCGGTACAAGGCTTCGATTGTTCAAAGAATCTTTAATGAACATGGAAGACCTGTCGCTTCGACACTTCGACAAGCTCAAAGCACCGCAGGTTCACCGACAGAGGTGGCAGGTTCACCGACAGAAGCGGCAGGTTCACCGACAGAAGCGGCAGGTTCTGGAATCGTAGAAACAGGTTCTGCGGCCTGCAGAGATGGTTTAAGAATCAGTAAACTATCAGTCGCTTCGACAGGCTCTGCGACCAAAGGGACAGGCTCTGCGACCGATTGTTTTTTGGTCACTGAGCTTGCCGAAGTGACCGAACCGAAAAACGGCAAGGTGGCGGATCTGACAGGAGGGCTGGGAGTTGATTCGTGGGCGTTCAGTGAAGTGGCGGAGGAAGTGCTTTACAATGAGATGAATCCGGAACTGGCAGCGGCGGCACGGCACAACTTCCAGGCTCTGGGAGCCACGAATATATTCATTAGGAATTGTGAGGCGACAGCGGACAGCCTTGAGGAGATACTCGGGGACTTCAAGCCGGATGTCATATTCATGGACCCGGCAAGACGGGACTCCGTGGGAAAGAAGGTCTTTCTGCTGGAAGACTGCTCGCCGGACGTGCTGAAGATGTTGCCTCAAATGTTCGAAACCAGCAGGTTCATACTGCTCAAGATTTCCCCTATGGCGGACATCACTATGGTTGTGGAAAGATTGGACAGGACTTATGAATCATTCCTTGATGAGAATCACAAAGGTGGCTGGAACGGTCAGTGGGTGCGTGAGGTCCACGTTGTGGCAAGCTGCGGGGAATGCAAGGAGCTGTTGATTCTGCTGGACAGGGAATGGAGAAATGGATATTCATTGACCTGTCGGGAAGATGGCGGAACGCTGACATTCATGTCAGAAGAGATTGCCGGCGCAAAAGCGGTGTACCCGGATTCGACATTCGCCAGAATAATCTTCGAACCGGGGAAGTCGCTGACCAAGGCAGGGGTGTTCAATGCTGTCTGCGAAAGGTTCGGGCTCGTGAAGCTGGCCCGCTTCACGCATCTTTACACGATAGGTGAACCGCTGTCTGACAGCGAATTAGAGCAGCGAACCGCACCACTTAAAGATTTCGGAAAAGTCTTTTATGTAAAGGAAATCCTTCCTCTTAACAAGGCTACCATGAAAGATGTCGGGAAGCGCTACCCACATTCCGAGGTCTCCGCCAAGAACATTCCGATGTCCAGCGATGAGTTAAGAGTCCGCCTGAAAGTCAGATCAGGCGATGACGCTCACATCTTCGGCGCACGTATAGAGACTCCCTACAACGAAGACAACTACCTGATTGTCACCGAGCCAACCGGTCGCTGAGCTTGTGGTTCGCCAGACTCACCAACCATCGAAGTGACCAATTCACGTCATTATATGAGTCCACTTGAAAAAGTCTTTTTTTTTGAAAAATATGTGCCACACAGGTACTTCCAACGGGGGGTTAAAAGTGGCGAATGGTACTTTTTCAAGTGGACTCTTATATTGTCACTTCGACAGGCTCATTGACCAAAACTAAAGTATCCCGCGGATGAAGTCGTTGATGTCGGCGGAAGGGATGTCAAGCGTTTTGAATATCTCGGCGTAGCGGCCGCACTCAAGCAGCGAGCGGACCTTGCCATGGCCGTACTGGGTCAGGGCATATTCGACAATGGCGGCGCCGATCAGGCTCTCGACAGGAATGACCGCGACTGTCGCGCCATCCTCCCGGAAGACAGGAATCGAGAGATCATAAAAATCGTCATCATCCGAAAGATCAAGGTCTCTCTTCCCGGCAAGGTAGAGGCGAAGCGAGGTCTTAAGATCAGAATATGAAAGGTCCATATACCCGCCATGGTAAGCGGCGATGCCTTCCTGAACCATAGGCAAGGCATTTGGCCAGGCCGACCGTAAAAGCAGAAGAGCCACATCATGCCTGTCGTCATAGTAATTCGACAGAATTATGTCATCTCCGAAGATCCGTCCGTAAAACGCCTTGTCAGAAGTCTTTCCGGACGCCGAACTCATCAATGGATTGGAATAGACGTTGAACAAGATTCCGGACAGTCGTTCGCACTGATCTATGGAGGAAGCCACCACATAGCGGACCTGACTTTGGAATGACGGGACATATTCGTTAATGAAACCTCTCAAAAAGGCTGACAATCTGCGGGCAGTCCGTCTGGAGACTTCGCATCCGGGAGAGCAATAATATTCAAGTCCCTTAAAATCAATCTTTTTAAGGGAACGCATCTCCGCGTCAAGCCAGTTGGCGAGCCTAAACGGATTGGAACGGCCATTGTCTCCTGAGGCCACGGCCTCCGCGCGGACACGGAAGATCGTCTCCACCCAGTTTTCATATTCATCGCCGGGAAGCCTGCTGAATGTCGCGGCGACCAGTTCGTAGACTCCGTCGCCAAGCTTCCTGATGTCAAGAATACGGTTCTCACGGAAAGAGGCGTAGAGGAGATTCCCATCGTCGAATTCCTGTAGATAGTCAGGTGAGCCATCGACCCAGAACGAACGCCTGCGGACATCATCGGCCGAAGAAGATGTGAACGACTCCACATAGGTCTTCCAGAGTTCGGAAACCATCCGCACCGAGTCTTTTTCCTGACGGGACATATATTCCAGATCCACGTTGTACGGCCTCAGGCCGGGGATTTGGGCGCTGCTGGTCATCTGCTGTGCAGTAGAGAAGGAGGAGGCGGCCAGCAGCATTATCAGGGAGATGGTTATTTTTTGAATATTCATCTGTGAATACAATGATTTTGGTGAGTCTTGTCGAATCAGGGATCTCTGTGACAGGTGGGGAGTTCGGGTCACTTCGACAGGATCAGTGACCAAGAGCAGCATGGAGGCCCTGCGACAGTTGACGAAAAGTGAAGAGCCTATATGCAGTCCAGAAGACGCAAGGATATCCTTTTGCGATCCAGATCCACATCAAGCACACTGACATTGACTTTCTGATGAAGTTTGACCTTCTTTCCGCGCATCTGGGAGACATGGATAAGGCCATTCTCGTGGATGCCGATGTCCACGAACGCGCCGAAAGCGGTCACATTCGTGACGATGCCCGGCAGTTCCATGCCCGGCTTCAGGTCATCAATCTCGTGGATGTCATCAGCAAAACTGAACTCCTGCGCGCTCTGGCGAGGGTCGCGGCCAGGTTTGGCCAATTCCTTAAGAATATCATTGATCGTTGGAAGGCCGAACTCTCCCTCAACGTAGGCTGACGGATCAATCTTCCCTATCAAGGCCTCATTACCCACCAGTTCCTTAGTGCTGACGCCCAGATCGGAAGCCATCCGGTCAACTATGTGATAACACTCAGGGTGCACGGCGGAATTGTCAAGCGGATTCTCGGCGTCCTGGATGCGCAGGAAGCCGGCACACTGCTCGAAAGCCTTCGGGCCGAGTTTCGGAACTTTCCGAAGCTGGGTTCTGGACGAGAAGCCCTTGATGGAAGAGCGGTAGTCCACAATGTTGGAAGCCAAAGCCGGACCGATGCCCGAGACATAACTCAACAGGTAAGGGCTGGCGGTATTTAGATTCACACCGACGCTGTTCACGCAGATGACAACAGTGTTGTCCAGTTTCTCACGAAGCAGATTCTGATCCACATCGTGCTGGTACTGTCCGACACCCAATGACTTAGGGTCAATCTTGACCAACTCCGACAGCGGATCCATCAGACGGCGGCCTATTGACACCGCTCCCCTGACGGTCACATCCTCATCCGGAAACTCCTGCCTCGCGACCTCGGAGGCCGAATATATCGACGCTCCGTCCTCGCTGACAGTGAACACCTTGACGTTCTCCGGAATCCCGACACGTTTGATGAAGTCCTCCGTCTCACGGGATGCCGTGCCGTTGCCGATGGCGATGACCTCGATGGCATATTCATCAATCATTGAGGAAACAGCCATTATCGACTTGATCTTCTCGCTCTGAGGCGGGTGAGGGAATATGATCTCGTGGTGCAGGAGGTTTCCCTGCTCGTCCAGACAGACTATCTTACAGCCGTTGCGGAAGCCTGGGTCAATCGCCATTGTCCTCTTCTGGCCTACCGGAGCGGAAAGCAGAAGCTGCGTCAGATTCTCCCCGAACACGTTGATCGATTCGATGTCAGCCTTCTCCTTGGCCTCCTTGACAATCTCGTTGGTCAACGATGGCTCAAGCAAACGCTTATAAGCGTCATCAACGGCCTGACGGATCTGGTCAGCCAGTTTGGTTCCCGGATAACGATGCTCATGGCAGAAATCGTAATAGATCTTGTTGCCGCATTTCTCCGCGTCCGCATCGAGACCAATAGACAAAAAACCTTCCTTTTCCGCACGGAGAATCGCCAGCAGATTGTGCGACGGAATCCTCTGCAAAGGCATGGAGAAGTTGAAATATGTCCTGTACTTCGAAGCCTCGGCATTGCCTGAGGCCGCCTTGGTGGCCTTCGACTCGATCCTGCGGGTTCTGAATATGTGCCTGAGGTTCCCACGGACAGTCTGCGATTCGGAAAGCCGCTCGGCGATGATGTCACGGGCTCCGGCAAGGGCCTCCTCGACGGAAGCGACCTTGTCTCCGACATATTTCCTCGCCTCTGCCTCCGGATCAGCGACCTCAACCTTCCACATCTTGTCAGCCAAAGGCTCCAGGCCTTTCTCCTTCGCCATCGTGGCACGGGTTCTCCTCTTCGGTCTGTACGGCAGATAAAGATCCTCCAACTCACTGGCCACCACACAGTTCTCTATCTTGGAGCGGAGTTCGTCAGTCAACTTGCCCTGTTCGGAAATCGTGGACAGGATGCCATCCTTCCTCTTCTCCATCTCGGTGAACACATCGTTCCAATGCTTGATCTCGGCGACGGCGACATCGTCCAGCCCCCCGGTCTTCTCCTTCCTGTAACGGCTGATGAACGGAATGGTGTTTCCTTCCTCGAAAAGGTGGACGCAATTCTCCACCTGCCAATCCTTCACGGAAAGGGTGCGCGCGATGTAGTCTATGTAGATATTCTTCATATTCATAAAGTATTATTAATCAATCAACTTTCGCAAGCAGGCAATTGCCTGCCGTAAAAAACATCGCCCCACATTCGACGGCGACTGCCCGCACGCGTCAATCCTGAGAGACGACCTTAAGCTCGTCCCTGTAAGCCGAAAAGATCTTCGACTTGGAGACGAACCCGACGTAGGTTCTGTCACGCCTCACCACCGGAAGGTTCCAAGCCGATGTGACCTCAAACTTCTTCATCACGGAATCCATCTTCTCGTCTTCATAGACATATTCCTCGGCACTCCGCATGAAGTTGAAGACGTGCAGGGTCTCATATTCATCGGTCCGGAACATGTCCTTGCGGATGTCCTCCAAAGAGACGAACCCTTGAAAACGGTTCACCGAGTCCAGAACAGGGAATATGTTTCTGGTGGATTCGGAGACGACCTCGACAAGGCGGCCGAGGGTGTCGTCTATCTTCACCGTGGAGAAGTCTGTCTCGATCACGTCGGAGACCTTAAGCAAGGTCAGCACGGCCTGGTCGCTATCGTGGGTCAGGAGTTCTCCCCTCTGGGCTATACGTTTGGTGTAGATGGAATACCTCTCGACTATCCTGGTCGTTCCGAAAGCGATGGTCGAGGTAAGGATCAAAGGCAAAAACAGGTCGTAACCTCCTGAGATCTCGGCGATAAGGAAGATGGCCGTCATCGGGGCCTGCATCACGCCGGCCATCAGTCCGGCCATCCCGACCAAAACGAAATTCTGTTCAGGGACAATGACAGACGTCCCGTCAAAAAGCATATTGAGTGTTCTCGCCACAACGAATCCCGCGATCGCGCCGACGAACAGGGTCGGACCGAAAGTTCCTCCCACTCCACCGCCGGCGTTTGTCAAAGTCATTGAGAACACCTTCAGAAGCAGGATCAACATGAAAAAGACAGGCACAGACCATGGACTGTGAGCCAGAAACGCCAGCGGAGTCTGACCGTCGAGCGATAGTTCCTTCCCGTTAAGGAGCACACCGAGGGACTCGTACCCTTCACCGTAAAGCGGAGGAAAAAGGAATATCAGGATTCCGAGTCCGACCGCGCAGATTATCCATTTCAGATAGACGTTCTCCATCTTGCCGATCCGGTCCTCGAGCTTCAAGGTCGTGCGGATGAAATAGATGGAGCATGCCCCGCAGAAAAGACCAAGAATGACGTAATAAGGAATATTCTTGAGTTCGAACGGGGTAAGGGTGCATTCAAACGGGGTGGAAGATCCAAGAAGCGTATAGGATACCACTGTGGCAGAGACGGTTGACAGCAGCAGTGGCATCATGGAGGTCATCGAGATGTTGAACAGCAGGATCTCCAGCACAAACAGGACTCCGGCGAGAGGAGCCTTGAATATGCCAGCCACGGCAGCCGCGGCGCCACAGCCCAGCAGCACTGTCATACTCCTGTAGGACAATCCCATATAGCGGGCGAAGTTGGATCCGATGGCGGCTCCCGTGTAGACGATCGGAGCCTCCGCTCCGACGGATCCGCCGAATCCGATGGTGACGGAACTCGCGGCGACGGAAGACCACATATTGTGCGGCTTGATCCTGGACTCGTGCCTTGAGACCGCCTGAAGGGCCTTGGTGACACCGTGGCCGATACTGTCCTTGATCACATACTTGCAGAACAGCATCGCAAGGAGCATTCCGATTCCAGGCAGTACAAGATAGTACAATGATCCGCCCAGGACTCCTCCGAAAGCGTCACGCAAGCCCTCCTGGAGCACCGAGATCAAGGTTTTGAGCAGCACGGCGGCAAGCCCGACCACGATTCCGACCACGAGGCTGAGCACAAGGAGCTGATTCCTTTCCGACATGCGGGATATGGGGTTCAACTTTGGCATATTACCACAAAAATAATTATTTTTGCGGATAGTGTAAAACATTTAACATTTGCTGAACAATGAAAAAAGTTATCGTGTCCCTGATTGCCTCCCTGCTCGTGGCGCTTCTCGGAATCGTCGGGCTGAATCTTTTCAAGGAAGCCAGCCCGAGGGAAAGGGTGAAGGCCGAGAACGGAAGCAGGATAATCGTGGAAGAGCTCAGCTTCTACAGGCATAGCGACAAGATTTTCGGCAAGGTCTTCAAACCTGCTGACGAGAACGGATTCTTTCCGGATTCACTTGGTCCGAGGCCGGTCATCGTGTTTTTCCACGAGCCGTTGAAGACCGCGTTCCCGGAAGGATTGGTCAAGTCTCTGGTCCCGGAAGGCCTTGTCGGCTACACCACTGCATTTCACGAGAACGGAAAGGACGTGGGTTTCATGGTCAAGAGAATAGGCAAGGAAAAATTCGCCGATGCGGAAAGGATCATCCTGATCGCGGACACATTCTCGTCCGAGGCCGTGATCAAGGCGGCCTACAGACTGAAGAAAGCCGTAAGCGGAGTGATACTTATCGAGCCTGAACCGGATGAGAAAACGTCCAGAATCGTACCGAAACTGGGCTATGAGGTACTGACAATCAATGCCGCCGACAAGACTTCAGCAAGAGTGAAGATTCTTGATTATCTTGAGATGAGAGGAGCCCTGAAATGAGAAAGACAAGATTCGGAATAGTCGGTACCGGCCGCATCAGCGACTGGGTTCTCAAAGGTGCCGTGATGGAGCCTCGATTCGAGGCCGCGGCGGTGTGCTCACGCTCGCGGGAAAGCGGCAAGGCCTTCGCCGAAGCGCATGGCATCGCAAAAGTGTACACGGACATTGACGAGATGGCGTCCGACCCTGAGATTGATGCGATCTACATCGGAACGCCGAACAGCACACATCATGATCTCGCGATTCTTTGCATGAACCGGGGAAAGCATGTGCTGTGTGAGAAGCCGATGGGCGCCAACGCGAAGGAGGTCAAGGAGATGGCGGAAGCCGCGAAGGCCAGTGGAGTGATGCTGATGGAGGCGATGATTTCCACACTGTGTCCTAACTTTGTGGCGGCACGGGCACGTCTGGCGGAGATGGGGAACGTACGCCATTACTTTGCGTCGTTCTGCCAATATTCATCCAAATACGATCTGGTCAAAAGGATCATCGCCGGGGAGGAGGATTCGCCGGTGCCGAGCTCGCTGAATCCGGAACGCTGCGGCGGGGCGCTGATGGACATAGGAATATACACGGTCTTCCCGATGGTCTCGCTTTTCGGGAGGCCGAGGGGCATCAAGGCGGAGGTGACAACCTGCGAGGTGCCGGTGCGCCTCGACCGGAAAGAGTGGAAACGCATTGACCTGCAAGGCAGTGTGATTTTTGAATATGACGGGATGAGCGCTTCGGTGATATATTCAAAGATAGCGGACTCCAACCTTCGCACTGAGATTTCCTGCGACAAAGGGATCATCTCGCTGGATCAGATCCACATCTGCCGTCACGCCGGGATGACAAGGCGCGGCACTCCGACCTCGGGACGCTCCTCCGGGGGGCCGGAGACCATCGACATTTCCGTCCCAATGGACGCGGACGAGTACCTCTGCGAGTTCAGGGAATTCATCGACGTGCTGGAATCCGGACACCTTGAATCGTCCGTCAACAGCCTTGAGACATCACTTGTCACAGCTGAAATCCTTGACGAGATCCGCCGCCAGGCCGGAGTGGTCTTCCCCACGGACTAAGGAGACGCTTCGACCGGCACTTCGACCGGTCGGCGAGTCTGCCGGGACACAACGCCGGCCCGAACGGGGCTACTGCCCGCCAAGGCGTGCGAAATAGGTCAGGACATTCTCCCAAGCCTTGAAGGCGTCGGAGCCGAAATGAATCATCGTGCCCATGAAGTCCTTGCCGCCGTTGGTCTCTGGTTCGGCGTCGATCAGATAGTCGGCCAGTAGAAGATTCTTGTGGTTCGTTATCGTGACACGGTTCCAGACAGGGACACCGAGGTTCTCCTCGCACCATCCAAAGACCTTCTGACACAATTCGGGATTGTTGTACGGCACCCCGGCGACAATGTGGATGTCATAGTCCGCGGCCAACGTGGCCACAGCCTTGTGGAACCCGCTGGAGTGGTTGATAATCCTGTCGCTCAGCGAGATGAACAGCACCGGCCTCTGAACGCCATTCTGCCTGTCATCTATCCATTGGATCACCGGCAGCAGCGAATGGAGGATCGCCTCGTCGTTGAGATAGTGCTCGCCGTCGAACCTGACCGCCTGCGGATAATGTCCGGAGAACAGATCGAATGTGTGTACCAGGGTGTCGCGCTTTCCGTAAAGCCCGAAAACCTTGTCCTGGTCCTCCGAAGCCCTTTCGAAGCAATGCGAGCTGACCTCCCGGAAATGTTCCAGAAGGGTTTTCGTGACCAGAAACGATGTCTCGCCATCCTGACGAGGGTTATGGAACTCCTGCCGTCCCAGCCCATTGTTTTTCAGCAGCGTGTCCGCCAGCTGAAACGCCGGGTTCACAAGAATCCTGTCCACGCCGTACAGCATCTCCGCGTACATCGCCCCCATTGAGGAGCCGACAATCAGATCCGGCTTTTCGGACACGACCATATTCCTCAACAACTCCATCGCGTCGAACGGCTCCACCGGCAGATCCGGCGCCAGCACCTGAGCCCGCGGCATCAGCAGCCTCAGCGTCCTGACACTCCCGTTCTGCCCGCTGGACGCGAACCCGTGCACATAAAGTATCTTTTTCCCGGCCATCAGCCCCGGACGGGCATATTCATAAAGTTCCATAATGACTAATAAAAAACCTCTCACGCACGAAAGTCATTGCAAAGTCACTTTCCGCAAGCGATGAGGAGTTAAGTAATCCTTAAAAAACAACTTGGTAATCTTTGATTGTCTTTTCGGTCTATATGTCTTTTTCTCATCAGTCATGTGCCACAGGCACACTCCTTCTTCCAATAGAAATCTATCCCCGGAAATACCGTCAAATCTTTACCGACTTATTTTTAACGCTTACTAACCGCAAAAATAACAATTTTCGTAATCAAATGATTGGCCAAGACTTGAAATTCCTGATTGAAATGGTTATCTTTGAGAGATTGATATTTAAAAATGACACTAACAATGACAGATCTGAAAAAAATAGTTGAACTTTTCGCCATCGAGGGCGAGGTCAAGGAGATAAAGCCTTTAGGCAACGGGCTGATCAACGACACTTACAAGGTTGTCACGGAGGGCGGCGCGCCGGATTACGTGCTGCAGAGGATCAACAACGCGATCTTCACGGACGTGGATTTGCTCCAGGGCAACATCGAGGCCGTGACCAGACATATTCGTAAAAAATTAGAGGCCGAAGGAGCGGAGGATATCGACCGCAAGGTATTGAGGTTCATTCCGTTGAGGTCTGAAGGCGAGAAGGTTGAAGTGCTGATGAGCGAGAAGCCGAAGACATATTGCCTGGAAGACGGCAAGTTCTGGAGAGTTTCGGTGTTCATCAATGACGCCTACACCTACGAGACCGTCAATCCGGAGTATTCAGAGTACGCCGGCGAGGCTTTCGGCAACTTCGAGGCGATGCTTGCCGACATCCCGGACACGCTCGGGGAGACGATTCCGGACTTCCACAACATGGAGCTGAGACTCAGGCAGTTGGTCGAGGCTGTCAGAGAGGACAGGGCCGGACGTCTGCATGCTGATGACAAGACAGGAGATCAGGAACTTCACAGGATACTGGAAGACATCGACAAATACGGGGGCCAGATGTGCAAGGCCGAGCAGCTGCACCGTGAGGGAAAGCTTCCTAAAAGAATATGCCACTGCGACACGAAGGTCAACAACATGATGTTCGACAAGGACGGCAAGATCCTCTGCGTCATCGATCTGGACACCGTGATGCCAAGCTATGTGTTCTCCGACTTCGGGGACTTCCTGCGCACCGCCGCCAACCCTGTGGCCGAGGATTCGCCGGAACTGGACAAGGTCGATTTCGACATGGAGATCTTCAAAGCCTTCACAAGAGGCTATCTGAAAGGGACAAAGCCGTTCCTCTCCCCGATCGAGAGGGAGAATCTGCCATACGCCGCCTGTCTGTTCCCATTCATGCAGGCAGTAAGGTTCTTCGCCGACTACATAGGCGGCGACACCTACTACAAGATCAAGTACCCGGAGCACAACCTCGTCCGCACCCGCAACCAGATGAAACTCTTCCACTCCGCCCTCGGCAAGGTTCCGGAAATGACATCATTCATTGAATCAATAAAATAGGCGCACAATGAAACGCAGGGATTTTCTTAGGACGGCGGGGATGGTGACCGCCGGGAGCGGACTGCTCATCGGGACGGGGGGACTCGTCACAGGATGCGCCGGCAAGGAGAGCGGCGGTAATATTCCTAAACCATACAAAGTTGGCGGCTCGGCAAGGATGAGGCTGAGTTTCGAGCCGTATGAGCTCAAGCTGAGGCATACGTTCACCGTGGCGACATATTCAAGGACCACCACGCCGGACGTGCAGGTGAAGATTGAATATGACGGATTCACCGGCTACGGCGAGGCCTCCATGCCGCCGTACCTCGGGCAGACCGTGGAGAGCGTCTGCAACTTCCTGAAAAAGGTTGACTTGGGGCAGTTCAGCGACCCGTTCCAGATCGATGACATCCTGACTTATGTGGATGGGATCAACGAAGGGGACACCGCCGCGAAGGCCGCCGTGGACATCGCCCTGCACGACCTTGTGGGTCAGCTGATGGGGCAGCCGTGGTACAGGATCTGGGGCTTGAACGCCGCCAAGGCTCCCGACACCACCTTCACGATCGGGATCGACACTCCGGACGTGGTGCGCGAGAAGACAAAGGAGTGCGCCGGACAGTTTAACATTCTTAAGGTCAAGGTCGGACTGGACAACGACAAGGAGATGATCGAGACCATCCGGGAGATCACCGACCTGCCTCTCGCCGTGGACGCCAATCAAGGCTGGAAGGACAGGGAGAAGGCGCTTGAGATGATCCATTGGCTTAAGGATCACGGCGTTGTGATGGTCGAGCAGCCGATGCCGAAGGAAATGCTGGACGACAACGCATGGCTGACAGAAAGGAGTCCGCTGCCGACATTCGCCGACGAGGCCATCCAGCGCCTGACGGACGTGCAGAGGGTCAAGGGAGCATATTCAGGAATCAACATCAAGCTGATGAAGTGCACCGGAATGCGGGAGGCCTGGAAGATGCTGAACTACGCCCGCGCCGAGGGGATGAAGGTGATGGTCGGCTGCATGACCGAGACGTCCTGCGCCGTGACAGCCGCCGCCCAGCTCTCCCCTGCCGTGGATTTCGCCGACCTCGACGGCAACCTCCTGATTGCCAACGACCGCTTCGAGGGCATGACCGTAGTAAACGGCAAGATCACC
This sequence comes from uncultured Alistipes sp., assembly GCA_900544195.1. GTDB lineage: Bacteria > Bacteroidota > Bacteroidia > Bacteroidales > UBA932 > Cryptobacteroides. Next base: position 12,704 of record UQUJ01000030.1, read on the forward strand.
CTTCCCGACCGCCCTGGACTCGGGCTTAAACTGTTGTAAGTTATGGCGATGAAAAGAAAAGAGATAGTTCTTTGGGCGCTGGTGGCGCTCGCGCTGGCGGCGAACTTCTGGCTGCCGAGGCAGATGAGGTACAGATATTCCTGGGACAAGGATCTGGCACAAAGGATGGCGACGGAGTTCAGCGCCACCAGGGAGGATGTGAAGGAGTATATTCAGAAATACATTCCGGACGTGACGGACTGGCAGATCGACAAGTGGACCGCCAGCGGGGAATTGGAGTCGGCGCGGATCGGCAGGCAGACGATGTACTTCAGCGCCGCCGCCCGCAACCTGTTCAGGATCAATCCGGAGCTGGCCGCTATAAAGGCCGCCGCCGATGACAGGGAGCAGGATCTGTCGAAGAGCGGTACCTCGCTTTCGGGACACGCCGCCATCGACGCGGCGACCATTCCGGCGATCAAGCGGCAGGTTCTTGAGAACCTCGCCGCCGGGAAGGAGAACCCTTACCTCGCGTTGCCGAAGAGGATGAGGGTGACCTTCACCCTAAGCGTCCACGCCAACACCCTGCGCCCGGGGCAGACCATCCGCTGCTGGCTGCCGCTTCCTCGGCAGGACGTGGCGAGGCAGACCGGTGTGAAGTTCATCGAGGCAGGGGTGAACGGCACCGCCTACCCTGCCGAAAAGCTCACATTCTCAGACCCTTCCAACCCCCACAGCAGCGTCTATATGGAGGCCAGGACCGCCCGGGACAAAGCCACCGTCTTCCACGAGGTCTTTGAATATACCTCCTGCGGCGAATGGCATCCGATCGACTCCTCCAAAGTGCTGGCCTACAATGTCTCGGATCCTGAGTATAAGGAATATACCGCCGAACGGGAGCAGCATGTGATCTTCACCGAGAGGATCAAGGCAGCCGCCGACTCGGTCACCGCCGGCATCGACAACCCGTACCTTCAGGCGAAGGCGATCTACACCTGGATCGACAGGACGTTCCCGTGGGCGTCGGCCAGAGACTACTCCACGATCGGGAATATTCCTGAATATGTCCTGACGAACCGTCACGGCGACTGCGGCCAGGTGACGCTGCTCTTCATCACGATGTGCCGCTACAAAGGCATTCCGGCCAGATGGCAGAGCGGCCTGATGATGCATCCTGGAGTGGGCAACCTCCACGACTGGGGCGAGGTCTATTTCGAAGGCTACGGCTGGGTTCCGGTTGACCAGAGTTTCGGCATCACCTCCTACGGCGGCGACTTCTTCCTCGGCGGCATCGAGCCGTACAGGATGATCGTCAACACCGATTTCGGCGGCAACCTCTCACCCGCGAAGAAATATCCCCGCAGCGACACCGTGGACTTCCAGCGCGGCGAAGTCGAGTGGTCCAAAGGCAACCTCTACTACACCCAGTGGGACTACGACTTCAAGATCGAGTACCTGGACTAAGGAATTGTTTGGATTTGACGGATTGGTTTATTTGTTATATTTTTACGAAAGCAATCAAAAGGTGACGGTTATGGCAAGAAAATTATATCCTATCGGGATACAGACTTTTGAGGAAATCCGCAGGCTCGACAACCTCTACATCGACAAGACTGAGTACGTCTACCGATTGGCGCACACAGACGGGAAGTTTTTCTTCCTGAGTCGTCCGCGCCGTTTCGGCAAGTCGCTGCTGGTGTCAACCATCCGGAGTTACTTCGAGGGAAGAAAGGAAATCTTCAAGGGGCTTGCCATTGAGAAAATGGAGAGTGAATGGAAGGAGTATCCTGTGCTGCACTTCAGCCTGGCCGGAGGCAAGCACATGGAGAAGGATCAGCTGGAGCGCTATCTGCTTTTTATACTGAACGACAATGAGACCCGTTTCGGTGTCGAATGCGACTCCCCCGATCCGAACGTACGGCTCTTCAACCTGATAAAGACCGTACATCAGAAGACCGGCAGGCAGGTTGTCGCGCTCATCGATGAATATGACGCACCTTTGCTTGACGTGGCTCATGAAAGGAAAAACCTTGATGTCTTGCGGAACACGATGCGCAACTTCTACTCTCCTCTTAAGGATTGCGAACCGATGCTCCGCTTCGTTTTCCTGACTGGAATCACAAAGTTCTCGCAACTCAGCATCTTCAGCGAGCTGAACAACATCAAGAACGTCAGCATGGACGAGCCTTATGCCGGCATTTGCGGAATCACCGAAGATGAACTGCTTGGTCAGATGGGTAGAGACATGGACGATCTTTCCGGGAAACTGAGGTTGAGTCGTGAGGAAACCATAGCAGAACTGAAGGACCATTATGACGGTTATCATTTCTGCTGGCCTTCACCAGATGTGTTCAATCCGTTCAGTCTGCTGAATTGTTTCGCTGATGGAAAGATGGACTCCTACTGGTTCGGCTCCGGAACCCCGACCTATCTCATCCACAAGATGAGGGAATTCGGAGTGAAGCCGTCGCAATTGGGAAAGGTAAGGGCGAAGAAGGCTACTTTCGATGTGGCGACCGAGAGCATGACCTCGCTGGTTCCTTTGCTTTACCAGAGCGGCTACCTCACCATCAAAGACTATGACGAAAGGCTGGATGTCTACACTCTCGACATTCCGAACAATGAGATCAGGGTGGGACTGTTCGACAGCCTTTTGCCTGGCTATCTGGATTCGAAGGTGGACACGGGAAGGGTTGTCATAGCTGACATTTCAGCATGCCTCAATGACAGGGACGCAGACGGGGCGATGCGTCTTTTGAGCGACTTTCTTCAGACCATTCCCTATTGCGACAATATCCACTTCGAGGGGCATTACCAACAGATGCTCTACATCATCTTCGCTTTGCTGACAGACTACAACATTCAAGTTGAGCAGCACACGGCCAAAGGCCGGATTGACATCACATTGGAGACCTTGGACACAGTCTATGTGATGGAACTGAAGTTTGACGGAAGCGCGGAAGATGCTCTGAATCAGATCGAGGCGAAACACTATGCTGACGCTTTCAAGATGAGGGGAAAGGAAGTCGTGAAGGTGGGCATGAACTTTTCAGTGAAAGAAGGCGTGAACTCCTTGGACTGGAAAGTGAAACACAGCATCTAAGCCTACGAGGATGAGGTCCTGCTCCACGAACCGGACTGGGTCTGTTTCTTGAATATCCCAACAAGGCACATCTTTTTCAAAATTTTTGAAATGTCTGCAGCAACATAGCGATTCATTTTTTACAATAATAGACATTCCCTAAAACTAAGGAAACAAATGACCAATTCTTTCCCCAAAAACAGGAAAGACACGAAATCGCTCCCTGTCTCCTCACTTTACTCTGGACAACAGGATTCTTCTATTTTTCAGTAATATTAGCAAATATGCGTGTATTCTACAAAATACACAAACGGTCCAGAAATGTATTTCATATAATACAGGACACCCTACTCAATCAAGCAACGAATAATTCGTGCTGCGGCCACCTTCGTCATTCTTTTTCAGGACACCCTTATTCACTAGATCACGGATGTCATTAAGGGCTGTGTCCGTGGAGCATTTACCGATTTTCGCCCACTTACCGGTAGTCAGTTTGCCAAAGAATCCGTCAAACTGCATATTAATGATCTTTCGTTGGCGCTCATTTACCCGTAAATCCTTATGAACTTCCCAAAAACGAGCTTTTGACAAGACAGATGACAATGTGTTTTCCGTTGAAGAAAGAGCCTTGTCAAAGCACCCAAGAAACCATAGCAGCCAATAGGTTATGTCCCCATCACCTTTTTGAGTCTTCTCAAGCACTTCATAATATTCCTTCTGCAGAACTTTAATCTCATTGGACATACTGTAGAAACGCTTTGATGAACGCTCGCTACGAGCTAGGAGCATATCGGTGATAGCCCTTGTAATGCGCCCGTTTCCGTCATCAAACGGATGGATGGAAACGAACCACAAGTGCGCGACACCAGCCTTGACCACAGCATCTGTGCCGTCGTCCCCGTTTACCCAATCAATGAAGCGACGCATCTCTTCCGGCACAAATTCCGGTTTTGGAGCCTCATAATGAATCTTCTCCTGCCCCATCGGCCCTGACACCACCTGCATCTCTCCGCCGCGGTACTTGCCGACCTCTATTGAGAACAATCCGCTGCGTCCGGTTGGAAACAAAACATTGTGCCATCCGAAAAGACGCTCATCCGAAAGTGGTGCATCGTAATGTTGGGTGGCATCCAACAGCATATCCACAACGCCATCCACATATCTGGACACTGGAACCATACCAGCAGAGTTGATACCAAGCCGCCTTGCGATTGAAGACCGGACCTCCGTAAGATTCAAGGCTTCCCCCTCAATCTCGCACGAACGTACCAATTCCAGAGACATCGTGGCAAGCATAGCCTCTTCCTGAAAGTCAAATCCGAGAGACTGCATCCTGCCAAGCATCATCCCTTGTCTGGCTCTCACAGCCCCCAACTTGTTCATTACAGCATCTTTATCATACTGAAACTGCCACCAATCATCTCTTTGATATATATACATAGCCGCGTGTTCTTTCCGGCAAAGCTATGGATTATCCGGCAAATAAGCAAGATATTCGCCGATATCTTCTCGGCGAATAATCACCTTTTTCGCCGAAACTCACGAGGTCACACAACTCGAATGTGAATCACGGTGGTTTCCCTATAACCGATACTTATCCTCTGCGCACCTAGAACCGCATCTTGCTGCTGGTCAGCGGATCGCAGTTCCAGGCGTGTTCCATTTCCCGCACCCTGAAGAGCCGAGCGGCAACAGAGCGCCACACAGCGATGGTCCCAACTCCCAGGTGTGTGAATATATTCGCACCCAGAGCGGCATACTCCTCATTTTCACCCCGATGCGGTTCCAGGTCCGCGAGTTCATCATCAGTAATCGGATGCCCAGGCAACGGATATATTCTTTTTCATATCCCGTATGCAGCATAATACGTAGAGGGAACAATATAGGGGTTGGATAACTTTTGCCTTATAACACTTATGCTCAAATAATTGTGGTCTTACACTTGTTAGGAATGCCTACCTTGATACCCTCCATTTCTCTCGAAATAACAACCTCTATGAACTGAACCGACTATGCCACTAGCCAAGGTCGGCGAACGTGAATCAAGATTGCTGTCTCTTGCCGATTTCGAAGTGAATTTACAAAATGCTTTCAGTCAAAAGCCTGTTGGAAGCATCTGGATGACACCTTGTCGTGAAAAACTTGCGCCTTGGGATTTGAGTTTTTCAGCTCTATCCAGCCTCTGTGGGAATAGACACAATCTGCGGCTGAAAGCATTTTGTAAAACCTTGACTATGCGTAAGAAGATTTTATGGGACAATACTGAGATCAAGCATTCGGAGGAGCGGATGTCGTCCATTGTTCGGCAGCAGTTTTCATTCCCGTACAATCCGATAATCGATCAAACACTATACAAGATGACCTATCTGGAGAATTGGGGTTCAGGCATCCGCAAGATAGCAGACAGCTGCCGGGAGGCAGGCGTGGAAGAGCCCACATATAACCACCGACCTACGGAGGCCAATGGGAGATTCTTGAATAGATCACGAAAATATAAACAGGAGATATATCGAATACCACGAGGACGGTGAACGCAGACGCGATAATGACATACCTACCGAACAATTCGGTCAATTTCCTGACGTATGATCTCCGTCACAAACACGCAAAATCGGCTCGCCCAAGACCGCTTCGATAGCCGCAATGGTCCCGATGGTAAAATTATGCGTCCCGCGCATCCACTTGCTTATCTCAGGCTCTTTTTTTCCAAGCATCTCAGCAAGGTCTTTCTGCTTGAGTCCCTTATCCGTAAGAATGACGTGAATCCTGTCAACTATACGGAAAGACAAATCAACTCTTTCCCTGACAGCATCAGAGACATGCGTCCTACGCCGGTCTATCACACTATTCCTTTTCATCACGAACAAATTGTAAATCACCTACTATTTCCTTGTCAACAAGTAATAACTTACCATCTCTCACTCTGGAAGCGATGAAACGACTGGTGTCCATCAGCAACTGAACATAAGCAGAAAGAGTCTCACTCTCTTGCCAAGATTTTGTGTCCTTAGCATCACCGTTTCCAAAGATAAGTATCTTGTCTGACAGCCTTAAACAATATAATCTAAGCTTTCCCGACTCTATAGGTATAGCACTCACGCCATCCCCATATTTACCTTCCGGTCTAAAATATCTTTCAAGAGCACCAGTCTCCCCTATTCTATCAAGCCAGGCAACAATCACATCCATCTCCTCATCATACTCACACCCAACAGGAAATTTGTCGAAAAATTTTTCAAGTTCCGTCAATTCCTCACCCTCCAGCATAATACTGTAAAAATTCACAGCTTCGTGCTCCTCTATCAATCGTATATCATACTCCCCCCCATCTTAGTTAACTTTAAAGTTAATATTTGCAAATATATACCTTTTTTCAGACTTTACAAGTCCAACGCAAGAATTCCAACACGGGCAGAGTCAAAAAAGTTTTGCTATAACGTAACTTTTTAATAGTTTTGTAATGCAGTCCCGGTCATTCCTCTCCCAGACATCAGTGCTGGTGATGAATCCGGGTTTTTCTATTTCATCAAGCCTTCATCAATCCGAACCCCAGAAGGTTACTTTAGATTCTCAGATAAACAAAGGAACAAATTTTCCATCTCATAAAGACAGAAGATTCGTTCCTCGCTTTTCTCATCATCGTAGTGCAAATATAATCATAGTTTTCCACAAAACAAGGTGTTATTTAGCATTGAACAATAAGTGGTTCACAAGATCAAGCCATCATTTGGAATATGGCGGAATGGCCATACCATCACCCAACCTCAGTGGGAGGCAACGGGAAAAAATCATCTTTTCTCAAAATTCCCGGTTCACCTTTCCCAGAAACGCGGCATTAATGGTAAAAGTACAAGACAATGGGAATGAATATGAGCACAACTTGCAAGGCAGAACACCGCCGAATCACCTCCCCGCCCGGAGCAGGAAGTGCAAGAGAAAGAACGCCAACCTCAACAACCGAGGCTGGTCTTAATGAATATATCAACGCCACGGATCAGGTCGCCAAAATCAGGAATATAACTGAATATAAAGCCGTTGGATAAACGTCCAAGACTCCGGCAAGCCAGACGAGACAACATAACCCACGGAAACAATCCTCAAAAAAAGTGCTGAAAGTCCGAAAATATTGACATTGATGTGTTCCAACTGCATTTGCGATACCTGCTGATAGACTCGAATACTGGATACCGGTCGCAGTATCACGCACTATCAACAGTGATTAGTGCATCTGCTGATTGAGGACAACTAAATCGAAAAACATCAATCTTGTCCTACAGTTCTGCACATCACTGCTATGCCCACTTCTCAAATGTTCAAGTTCCTCTTCGTCAGAAGCGAACAGGAACTCAAAGCCATTTCTCTTGTAATACTCAATAACCTCCGGACTATTCAGCGCATCGACTATCAAATATCTGCTTGAGGTATTGTTGTCCGGATCAATGGCTATCGTCTTGATGAGGTTCATCATTTCGTCCGCGATATTGTAGCCGAAAGTCTTATGTCCAAAGCCATCAAACACACATAATTCGCCAATCAATATCGCAGGGTACTGAAAGCGACGTTTGGCGTTTGGAATCAAACGGTTTAGACGATTACGCTTATTTTGAGGTAAAATATCAGTGCGTAACGATGAATTTGACAATGAGAAAGCACAAACCATTTTCGGTTGTGCCGTATTATCTTTTTCGTCTGTAAAGAAGCAATGGGTTGTTCCCATCATCTCCAGCCTATAATCACGATAATTGTCCTATGTATGGTCGTGAAAAAACGAATCAATGTCAGCGTTTTTACTGCAAGTATACGGCTGACATTGATTAATGATTTCTGATGTTAATCTGCCGAAACGGCAGTTGTCCAATAGATACCCCACGATTTACTTATTCCCCTCTTTCTTTTTCAAAATTGCATAAGAATTGGCTGCCTCCTTAGAAAAATCAACAGAGGCACGTCTGCGAAGGTTTTCTTCGGACATCTTGACGAAGCGTTCAGCTGCTGAACCTCTTAACGTCGGGATTGCTTTTACCTGCATTCTACTCGGACTGGGGAGATGCGGACATCACGAAGGCCTACATTGACAGGATCGGCTTTGCTCCGGTCCCCGGTCAGAAGTATCTCCTCTCGTTCTGGTGGATGGACACGGAGACAGGGTTCACGGGCGAGTCAATGGCGGTTTCCACGATTTGCGGCGAGCTTTCCAACGTGAACAAGGAACTCTACAAGGTTCGCCCACGGATGAACTTCTCGGATGCGGTCTCGGACGCAAACTCTCCTTTCAATGATATGAGATTGGAGCTTTCCGGGAGTCCTGTTCTGGTGACGGCTTCCGGTGAATACGGATTCCTCGGCAACGGGTCGTATATGTACATTAATTTCAACGACGAGGATTTTCCCCGCGAGGATGTGGACTGCTTCCTGATGGGAAGAGGTCTTGGTAAATGCAAGTACGAGATCGCATGCATCGAGCATTCCGTCAAGCCTCTTGTCGGCAGGGACGGATACGGGAGGTGCAACGTCTGTTATCTGCACGGATAAGACAGGAACTCTTACCAAGAATCAGATGCAGGTTTATGAAACTGCTTTTGCTGGTCTTTCGGATCAAGCTCTCTTGGAAGAGAATACGTCAAGTCTTATCAAAGAATGCATTGCTGTCAATACAACTGCAAACCTTGATTTTGCAGATCCTTCAAAGATTAAGGCAATCGGAAATCCAACGGAAGGCGCGTTGCTTCTTTGGCTCCACAAAGCTGGTGTTAATTAGGCTCATGTAAGAAAGGCGTGGAAATCAAGGGACTGGATGCGGTGCTGAGTGACCCTTCCGTCAAGGTTTATCATATGGGTACCACGCTCAAGAAACTGGGAGAAGGCCACGAGTCATACGACAAGGCCGGCCATTCGTTGGTGACAAATGGCGGCCGTGTACTGATGGTTCTTGCTTCTGCCCCTGATCTCAAGTCAGCTCATGACAAGGCTCTTGAGGCTGTGTCCAAGGTGGATTGCGATAACCTCTTCCACCGCACTGACATCGGGCATTGGGCATTTGAATAGCCTTCGCTTATAAAATAACTCCGGCAGCTGTAATTTTGATTTTGACTTCCGAGTCCCCTTTTTCAAGTTCTATCTTGAACCAGTCTCCTGATGGGGTCTCCACGTATTCGGCGTCATCGATTTTCCATGATGGATAAGATGTGCTGATCTGGGTCAGAACGGCTGCCGGAAGTTCGTTTTTACGTACATCCCACTCTGTGCGGAGCCAGTTGTGGTCCTTGCTGAAATACACATCCTTGCCGCGTCTTTCGTGTACAATCTCGACTTCGATTTCGCCGTCATCATATTCTGTATCTATGATTGCTGCTCCAGGGTATTTCTGTCCGATGAATTTCTCGAGTTCGGACTGGATGTCTGTCGGGAGATAGTCCTCGTAGTCGTAGTCGGAATCGATGTCCACCACTGTCTTGATGAGGGCTCCTTCTTCAGAATAATACAGGTCCGCTTCCTTTTCGATATTGCCGGAACGTGTCTCGACCTCGATGACATAGAAGGTCTCCATGCCGTTTCTCTCGAGCTTGTCGATGTCATCCACTTTCCAGTCAGCATATTCACTTGCCTGGAAAGCTGTCTTTACGGCTTCCGGAAGTTCATTGTACGAAATCTCGCTTTCGGTCATGCACCACTGTCCTGAGCGGTTGAACCATACGGAGAAGTCATATCCTGCGTTGGCTGAACGTGTAGCGACTCTGTTGAATTTCGCCACGTCGTAGCCGTTCTTGGATGTCCATTTTACATTGACTGCATCCGGATAGCGTTCTGCCAATTCTGCTTTCGCTTTTTCGTTTATCTGGCTGTCAGTCGAAGCTTTATTGCAGCCTGCAAGTGTCATCAAGCAGATGCACATTGCTGTAATAAATAAATTTTTCATTGTACTATAATTTATTGATTTGTAATTTTTTTTATCTCTGATTATCCGGGCTATCGGTCGAGTCCTGCAAGATTGAAGTTCTTGTCGAATTTCAGTTCGAAGCCATTGTCCAGTTTCAGCTCAAGTTCTCCGTCGTCATACTCGGCCTTGGTGATGAACGAGTCGGGATACAGTTCATTGACCTTGTCGGCTGCTGCCTGCGGAATTATGCCGTCGGGGATGCTGTTGCGGTGACGGTTGATTTCCTTCAATTCTCCGTTGCGACGGAATTCCAGTTTGGTCCCGTCCGTGAGCACGATTTCGTAGGAAATTTTCAGCAAGTCTCTGTCTTCTTTGGCAAATGCTATTTTTTCATCTTGAAAGTGCTCGGTGATGAAGCTCAATGCGTTTTCCGGAAGTGATTCCGGGCTTGTCGCCTTGTCGTGCACGAGGTTTGACAGGAAATAGCCCAATGTTCCTGCTGCCGCGAGCGAAATGATTACTAAAATGATCTTCTTAAACATAACATTGTCCTTCTTTGTATTGCGAAATTATAGTACAATTCTGGAGTGAATCTGTAATCGGCACGGAAATTCTGAACTTTTTTCAGAATTTTACGCTGAAACGGTGCATTCCGTCCACATAAGAATAGGTGAGTAGCATTCCGCATCTGTCTGCAATGGTTTTGGCAAGTGCCAGCCCCAGTCCGGTAGAGCCCTCTTTTTTCGAGCCCTGGTAGAATCTCTCAAAAATCCGGCTGCTGTCCAGAGGCGAGTCCCCGCTGTTCTCGACCACGAGTTCGTTTTCTGTCAATGTCAATGTGACCTTGCCGTCCTCAGGGCTGTGCACAAATGCGTTTTTGATGATGTTGGTCACTAAAATCGTGGCGAGCGTCTCGTTCATCTTTATCGTGACAGGGGAGTCCGGTATTTGTGCTGAACAGGTTATCTGCTTGCTGCTGAAGATTTCCCCATACAGTTCTTTCTGGGACAGCACCATGGCTGAAAGGTCTATGTCAGTCACGTCAGGGAACTGTCCGTTGTCGATTTTCGTGAGCAGGAGAAGTGTCTTGTTGAGTCGCACGATATGTCCGAGTTCGCGTTTCATCTGCACGAGTTCGCCGACGCTTTCTTCTCCCAATGTGTCATTGTCCAGCATCCAGTCGATCCTTCCTCCAAGCACGGCAAGCGGTGTCTGAAGCTCGTGTGAAGCATTGCCTATGAACTGTTTCTGCTTTTCGAAGGCTCTGTCGGAGCGGTCAGTCGCATCTGTGGCGGCTTTCTCCAGCTGACAGAATTCCCGGATGTCCGAGTTTATTGACAATCTGCCGTGTGACTTTCCGGGTGTGTAGGCATTGAGCCAGTCGAGAATCATGTATAGCGGCCGCATGCTTTTCTGGAACACGACGAGAGTGGTCACGATAACTGTCAGCAACAGAATGAGATACAATGCGAGTATCCACCAGAGGATGGTCTTTATCAGGTCATCTTTTTCGATTGTGGGTGTAGCGACAATGAGTTCAAAACATCTTCCTTCACGGTCTCTGAATATCGTCTTGAGAAATCGTGCAGGTTCTTGTTCGTCTGTCTCCTGAATGTAGAAGTCTGCATCGTAGTACTCCATCCCGGTATGTGAATTTGCATAACTCTCCGCAACTTCGGAAATGCTGTAATGCCCGTCTGTCATGATGTTGGCAACCGGCAGCTTCTTCCCGGACAACTTCTTGACCATCAGCTGTTCAGCGTAACTTTCAAGCAGGTCGTCGGCCTCGTCATTGATCTCATCCACGATGACGAAGTAAAAGACCATCGCCCAGAGCGCGATGACCGGGAGCAATGCCATAGACAGGCGTACAGCGATATTGTGGATCAGTTTCATTCTTTGGTGACGGGTTTTTGCCTCACGTGTTCAAATTGAGATTGTATCGTTTATAGACGAGTCTGTCCCTTATTCCTTAGTGACGAGTTTGTATCCGAATCCGTAAACTGACTTGATTTCTATATCGGCGCCGGCTTCTTCCAGTTTTTTGCGCAGATTCTTGACCTGCGAATAGATGAAGTCGAAATTGTCCGCCAGATATATGTCGTCGCCCCACACGGCTTCTGCCAATACTGATTTATCTACCATGTGCCCCGGTCTGAGCAGGAAATAGTGAAGTATGTCGTATTCTTTCTTCACCAATGTCAATGCTTTTCCGCAGACTTCCACTGTGCGGCTGTCCGGGTTGAGCTTGACATTGCCATAGACTATTCCGTTGCGTCCGCTTCCGTTGCTTCTTCTGGTCACGCTCTTGATTCTGGCCAGAAGTTCTGCCGTGTGGAATGGCTTCGGGAGGTAGTCGTCCGCACCCTCTTCCAGTCCGATAATCTTGTCTTCCAATGAGTTGCGGGCTGAAAGTATGATCACTGTCAATGCTTTTCCTTCTTCCCTGAAGGCCTTCAGCAGGTCGAGCCCGTTTCCGTCCGGAAGCATGATGTCCAGCAGGATGCAGTCATATGAGAACAACGACAGCTTTTCCCACGCCTCACCGTATGTCGAAGCCACTTCCACGACATAATGCTCCTTCAGCAATGCTCTCGCAATCAATTCCTGCAAAGAGCGCTCGTCTTCTATTACCAGTATCTTCATAGTTCCATGTCAATGTCCTGAGGGCTGCATGTCTTTTCAATAATTGTCAATGCTCTGAAAGACACGAGCTTACCCTCGCCGTTGTCAATGCAAACCCTTACGGTTCATCATCGTTTCCGTTTCTCACGACTCGACGAAATTACAAATAAAATCTGGAACGAATCTGAAATTTCTTCTGTTTTTCTTAAGATAAGTAAATGTTAAAAAATAACCTGCTTCATTTTGGGGGCTCTCTTATGCGGCCATTTGCGGCCATGACATACTGTTGAGAACGGTTGAAAAGCCGCCCTGATAACAGCCTCCGAAAAAGTGACAATAATTTAGATTAAACCATTGATTATCAATGATATAGTATAGGAAAACTGGAGAAATTTTCGTAATTTAAGGGTAATTGCAATGCTCTTAAAATGATAACGAAAACTCCTCCAGAAGTCCTTTCGCCAAGCGATTTGGCGTATATGTCCACGCTGAACGAAAGAGACAGAAGATGGTTCCTGGCCACAAAGGCCGCCGACCTCAAGACTCAAGGGCTCAGCTACCGCAAAGTTAGTAAAATTATTTTGGATTTCTTTGACATAAGGGACGGCCGAAAATGGCTCAGCCAACTTCGAGATGGATCTTTATACGCTTCAGTTCAGGTGTATTCCTTCGCTGATTGATGCTGTGGTGAAGAGGAGCTTGCCTTGTCAGGCATTGGTGGACGTACCATGGTGGGAGAATTGTCTGAAAAAACAGGGGATGACTAAGGCTGATTTCTCGTTTGAGGAGATCAAGGCTGAAATAAAGAAGATATCGGAGGAGAAAGGGCGGATATGCCTGACATTCCCCTATCCGAAATGCGCTCCGCTTGCTAAATATGCTGTCATTGACTTGTTGGCATCGGGGCGGATCAACTATTACACATTGGAAATGTCCCTCGATGACACATGGGTGCTTGGGTCGCAGGATGTTCACAGGCACAGCTACATCCGTCAGGTGCCTGATTGCCAGACGATGGCGGATTTTGAGATGGAGGTTGATCGACCTTGTGATGTTGATCGACCTTGTGATGTTGATCGACCTTACGATGTTGATCGACCTTACGAGCGCCCCACTCCTGAAAGAGCGCGAGTTGTATGGAGATGCGTCTGATTTGGCTATGATGAATCGAATTCCGATCGCAGTCGATTTCACATCGGAAACTTTAGACTGGTGGAGACAAAGCGTAACGCTCACGCCTGATGAGTATGGACCTGTCCTGAGCAGGGATATGGAACCATAATGACAGCTGTTCGAGCGATCTACTTTTACAAACTACGGACACAGGGAATGGCAGCAGAGGTGCGTACATGGCATGTAGGTGTGGCTGACCCTCATTTACGAGATGGGGGTCGGGCACGGCAGGATGGGCAGCAGAGGTGCGTATGGAAGAGTGATGTGGCCGTGGTTTGCAAGCGGTCTTGAGGGGGCAAAGGAATGAATCCCACGGAAGTGCGGTTACATTATGCGTGATGGGACATTAATTAGTGAGATAGTCATATTTCATTCTATATTCAGAAAACTGTAAACCTCCGGTGACGCCCGCACACTACTTGCCTAGTCTTTTTCGCAAAATATCCGATCGCACTTTCTGTACAAACTCACTACACTTATTAAAATTTGTAGTATCTTTGTACAGATAATCATTATATATGCGAAACATCGAACAATTCATATCATCTTCCGCTGTCAAAGAAAAAGGCAGAAGCAAGTACTACCAAATGCTTGATAAGGCAAAACAGGGCGAACTGATTCGAATTCGCCGTGGAGTCTATGCCACCTCTGAGCAACTGAGCGGCAATATGATAGACGTCGATGCCATTGTAAAAGGAGGCATACTTTGCCTGTGGTCAGCCTGGAATATTCATAAGCTTACAACGTCAATGCCACAGGCATACCATATAGCAGTTCCGAGAGGCAGAAAAGTGACAGTCCCTGCATTCCCGCAGATTGAAATCCACCATTATAAGAACGAAATCTTCAATGCCGGCGCGATGAAGATGACCATTGACGGCTTTACCATCAATGTATATGATGTGGAGCGATGCGTCTGCGACGCTGTGAAATTCAGAAACAAAATCGGAACCGATGTGTGTTCCGAAATAATCGGCAACTATCTTGAACGTTCAGAGAGGAATATCTCGAAACTTATGGACTATGCAAAGTTCCTCAGGGTACACACGACTCTTGAGAAATATCTGGAGGTCAAGCTATGAGCAAAAAAATTGTCAACAATTACGGGAAGTCTGTCCGAAGCAAGCTGCTTAACATCGCAAAAAGCGAAGGCATATATTATCAGACCGTTCTGACACGCTACTTTCAGGAGAGACTGATATATAGAATGGCACAGACATCCTATAGACGGAATTTCTATTTGAAAGGCGGAGCCTTGATGTATGCCCACGAGAAATTCGCAGCCAGACCGACATTAGACATAGACTTCCTCGGCAACAACATAAGCAACAACGGCGAAAGAATCATTGCCGCTTTTCGCGAAATATGTTCTGTACCATGCGAGGAGGATGGAGTAAAATACGATGTCGAGCACATCACGTCTAAGAATATCACGGAACTAAAGGACTACCACGGAGTGAGAATCAGCATCCCGGTATCTATTGACACAGTAACACAGGTTCTGACAATGGACATAGGGTTCGGAGACATAGTGACACCGGCTCCGGTTGATCTTGACTACCCTGCGTTATTGGAGCATCTTCCAACAGCCAATATTCTTGCGTACTCACTTGAAACTGTCGTTGCGGAAAAGATGCACGCAGTCATTGACCTCGCGGATCAGAGCAGCCGAATGAAAGATTACTACGATCTGTACCAAATACTGAATACTCAAGAACTTGACACCGATGTCCTGCAAGAAGCAATCGCTCGGACATTCGAAAACAGGCATACCAAATATGACCACGACACGATGTTTTTCAGAAATGATTTCGGAGAAAACCCGGTAATGGAGACTCGCTGGAAAGCGTTCACGAAAAAGATTACCGCCAAGCAAAGCATTCCGTTCTCTAAAATTGTCGAATATCTGCAAGAAAGGCTCCTGCCTTACTGGAGCAATCTGAATCATTGATGAATACTCTCCATTCATATATATATATCGTCATCTGCGGAGACATTCACGGAGAATTTAATTCTCTGATATATAATCTGAGTTTTTCAATTTAATATACCTATAAATCCTGATTCTCGGTTTTGGCCTTGGCCGGGCGGCCTCTCTTTCTGGTCAAGCTCTTGGCTTTGGAGACGTAGACCGGAGCGCAGTTGTCGGGGATGCTGAAGCCAAAGGCTTTGCATATGTCAACCTGAGAGCCGACAAACGGAGTGATAAACTTCATCCTTCCGGTGTGCTCCACGCATCTGATCGTGCGCATCTCGGCAAGGACCGCTTCTGTCGACGTGAACCTCTTGCGGAGCACCTCATCACTTTGCCATACGGAGCGTACGTACGAAGCCAGGATGAGACCCACAAAGTAGATGAACATCCTTCCTCTCTTGCCTCCCTCGGACCAAGTTCGGAGTCGGTCATGTCCAAGAGGTCCCTTTTGCAGCGCAAAGCACTTCTCCTGCTCGTCACGCATGCCGTAGTTGTCCATTGCCTGCATGGAATCGAAATCCACGCCGATTGTCTTGTTCGTTAAGAAGCCGGCCGTCAGCAGCATCTTGTCCAGTTTCTTCTGGTTGACTTCGTATGATTTGACGGTGTCGTCGGCATTGAAGGTGATATTGAGCAGGTTGAACCTCCTTATCGTGTCCTTGCGGTCTGCAACCGGTTCATTGGCCTGTTTCATAATGTCGAGTTCCGCGGACTGCTCCGACACCGCGTGCTGGATGTCGCATATCCTCTCGCCGCGCTTTGACGGGTTATAATAGAGGTTGAGCTTATAGTTGTCGGCCTTTATCACATTGTCCCCGTTGCCCCCGACCGAGTATTCCATGTCATACTGGGCGTAGTAGAGGTTGTCCTTGGGTGCGATCGTCATGCCTTGAGGAAAGCCGCGGCTCATGTCTATCGCCCTTATCTTGCCCAGGACATCACTGCCGGAGACCTTGACGCTTGTGATGACCTTCTGGCCCTTCGCGATGTACGCCTCAAGGTTCTTCATGGACTCGTATCCCCTGTCCGTAATGAGCGCGAGATTCTTGAACCCGGCATGCTCCAACTCTTTCATGATGAGTTCGATTGTCCTGCAGTCGGGCATGTTGCCCGGCAGCTCCCTATAGTAGATGGGCATGTGTGAGGTCAATGAATACACTACGACCTCCAGTGTCTGCCGAAGCGGCAGGCGCTCCTTGTTCTTGCCCCATCGGATGTCCACAAGGTTGAAGCCGTAGGTCGACATTGATGTGGAGTCCACCGCGCAAAGCTCACCTTTGCCTACCCGCCTGGCCCTGCATCTGAACAGGTCCATCCTGTGCTTCTCGGTTATGCTCTGCGTCAGGCGGGTGACGTTGACGCTGTTGAGCTCATGCTCCGAGGGAGCCTTCACCTCCTTCTGCCACTGGCTCAACTGGTTGTATGACAGGTTGTCGACAAACGGAAAGTAGGCCATCGTGAGCACGTCGTTGACCATCTCATGGTTGCCGTCCAGAACTTTCAGAAGGTCGTCTTTGACGCCGGTAGCTTCTGCGACCTTGTCAAGGAGCCATGTGGCGCCGTACTGGCGGTCGATGTCCTCTTCCTGGTAGGACACCCTGCCTCGCCGTCTCGCGCCTGACAGCTCGGACACCTCGCTCATGTCCCACGTCGAAGGAAAGACAAGCTTGTCGCGCTCCGCGACAGGAGCATAGAAATAATTGGCTCCGGGATGGAACCTGTCTCCGTCCACAAGCGTGCCCCAATGCTTGTATGCGTAACGCTTCTTGCCATCAGCGTCCACGGTATAAACTTTCGTCGAAGCGTATCTGGGTTGCCTATCGTGTGAACAATAACCTTGTTCTGAGTGTCTTTGTATACCGGTCTTCCGAGTGCCATGTCATAATCGTATTAACGGGTATAAATACACCTATAAATATTGACATATGCAACACTTTTGAAGTTTATTTTCAAATATTTAGGAATTTTGGGTACAAGGAATTGAAAAACTCAGATAATTTAACGTATTTAACTTCCATTTGCATCTTTTCCCGTGCCTGAGTATAGAATATCAATCATTTCGTTGGCTATTTTGTAGTCAGCAATTCGCATGACATTGTTTGTTTCAGAGTTGTAGCCAAAGAAGTTGATATTTCCATACCAAACAATGGATTTGTCTATGATGGCGCATTGTATGGTTTGTGACTTGTTGCACACCACATGTATTCCAGCATTTGCTAGTTCTATCTCGTTACCCCCTTCCTCTTTAACGTGTACAGCTACAGCAACACCATCATGAAGAAGGTGTGCAAGTGTTGACATGATAGAGGATCTGTATTTGAACTTTACTTTTGGAACAGCGATGACGACAGAGTGTTTTGCTTCTGCCAAATCATTTCGGAATGCCACTTCGTAATTGTTCCGTTCGTATATCAGTTCTTGGGGATTTTTGTCAGGTGCGGACGATGCCACATTCTTTCCGTATCCTGCTCTTGAATACCCTTTCAAACGTTTACGGTACATAGAGTCACAAAGTGGAACATGAATATCCACATAATCATAAATGCACACTACGGTCTTTCCTTCGTATTCTCTATGCAAACGCCCTGCATATTGTTCTACATTTCCTTTCCAGGCTATAGGCATAGTAAGGAACAGGGTATCAAGGCGAGGGTAATCAAAGCCTTCACCTACATACTTCCCAGTAGCCACAATCACAAGTGATTCCGATGTGGGTATTGACTGTAGTTCTTGTAAAGCAAGACGTTTTTCTTTAGCAGAGTTTGCACCAACAAGTTGGATGACATGGTCGGCAAATGGAATTAGCATTTGCACCAACACCTTGACATGGATAGTACGAGTTGTGAGCACTAACGGAGTTCGTCCATTCTGAATGGCAGCTTTCACATCCTCTATAATGAATTCGTTTCTAACCTTATCTTCGGATAACTCTTGGGTGATTCGAACATAACTATTGCTGTCTTGTGTGATGGTTCGGAACGAAGTAAACCTTGGAACCAACAGACGTTTGAATCCCTGGTTTTCCATTTGGCACTTTGCATCAGATGTGAACCTTATCTTTCCACATTGCATGAAGATAATAGGCTGATGGCCATCCTTTCTGATAGGAGTTGCTGTCAAACCATATACATATGTGGCCGTTACTTGTCGAAGCACTTGCTCGAAACTGACAGAGGAAACATGATGGCATTCATCGACTATCACCATGCCGTAATCCTTGACAAAAGGCTTTGCTTCGCCATCGTTCAAACAAGATTGTATCAAAGCTATATCAATGACGCCATGCAACGTGTTCTTGCCTGCATATAAACAACCAATGGCTGAGGAATTCTTTTTCCTTCCCCGTTTGGCTATATGCTCTTCAATGGGATCATCTATTTTGAGGAATGTTTCCAACCGCTCTTTCCATTGTTCAAGCAATGCTTTGTTGTGAACAAGTACAAGGGTATTGACCTTTCTCTTTGCTATCATTCCGATGGCAAACACCGTCTTTCCAAATGCAGTTGTAGCAGACAAGGTTCCTATATTATGCTCTGCAAATGCTTCCGTTGCCTTTTGCTGTTCTTCCCGAAGTTCTCCTCTGAATGTAACATTGATATTATGACCATGATTTGTTTTGTCTGAAATCATTATCTTAACTCCATGTTGAGTTAGAATATCACAGACTGCATCCTCGCAACCACGAGGGAGGGCGAGATAATCATCAGTCATTTCCGAACATGAAATGATGCGAGGAATATTATAGGTTGATAGGCGCATACCTTGCTTCTCGTAAAACTCAGGATTGCGGAAAGCAGCTATACGCTTGAATATATTCACACACTTGGCAGATAGACATGCCAAAGGAACATAAAGCATATTTGCTCTTGTAAGAACGATTTGCTTTTGATAGTCGTATGTTTGCGCATCATCGATTTGGGGAGTTTCCCAAGGTTTTGACTCGCTGGTCTTTGAAAGTTCTCCCAATGTTGGCACAGAACGCTGCCGTAGCAATGAATCAAGTTTCAACTCAGACAGCTTATTGATTTGCGACAACATTTTCCATTGGTCAGCATACGCATTGAAATTTTCATCAACGAACACGCTGTTTCCTTTGCGTCGAGCCATACCTTGCAATGGCAAGGCTACAAGATTGCCAAGGCCTCCTTCGGGCAAGGTGTCTTGGTTTGGGAAGAAACGATCGTATGACTTGAAAGACAGGTGAGCATCACTATTCATCGCCTCTGTAAGAATGGCATTTCCCAACTTGCGTGCCTTGAAAGCAGTAATTGGCATTTCAAAGAAAATCCACACGTGAGCACCATTACCAGAACGTGAACGTTCAATGTAACATGGTACATTCCAAGTTTTGCAAACATTTACAAAAGCGAGCACGTCATTCTTGTAGCCATGCTCACAGCTCTTGTCATCAAAGTCTGTACAAAGAAAACAGCAAGTGTTATCCTTTCGTATTGGATAAAGTCCAATGACATCACGTCCCAATGTATCCTTTCCTGCAAGATGATTGAAAATGTCGTTGTACGTCAAAGGAGCGAATTGCCTGTTGGGGCAATCCGCACACTTGTACTTTCGCTTGTCGCAAAACTCACGAACCCATTCTCTATTGCATACCGGTTGATAACCTGACTTTTGGGTCGTACTACTATACCAACGCCTGGCAAACACATCTTCACGACCTTGGAACAGACTTTGAAACAAGGCGACTTTCTCCTGTAAAGTGAATTGACATGTAGAAACAGCAGTAGCTTCTAAATGATTAGTTTCGCAAGTTTTAGATTCAAAACTTCCATATTCAATCCCGTTCTTGTCAAGAATTGCTTTAAGTCTGGCATTTTCCCTTTCCAATTCTTGAATTCTTTGGGTAAGAGCACTTACATCCGCTGTGTCCATAACGGTTCGCTCTCCCATCCGTTCGGAAATCCAAGAGCTGCCAGATCTATCTCTGGATAATTGGAAAATAGCGTGTGCATCTTTCCCAACATATCATTGTTAGGTGATATGATGTCAAGGAAATACTTGATGATGCAGATTGTGAAATATACCCTTTGAGGGTTTGTCTGCAGGGTTATCCAAGAATGGGCAATCCTTCTCGGAGAAACAGGCATGATAGAACTTACCTTGTTCCATACTCTTGAACGGTGGCAACAGGCATTCCTCAACAAGGTCAAAGATGTTATCCAAGATTCCAAGACGATAGGTTGCAAGCCAAAGTAATGCGAGATACGCTTACGTATCTTGTCTGCTTTCAGATTACGGTAAACCATGTTCACATTGCCCATCGTCAGCAACTCGCCTAAAATCCATGATGGAGGATATGGGTCGCAATAGCTGTTCGTGAAATGCTTGATAAATTCTTCCGTTGATTTCGTGTATTCCCTGTCGATGGTGTTCTTTGTTTCTTGGAAAGTTCTTTGGTTGGCAAAGTGAACAGGATTTGTCAGCCAATAAATATCTCCTGTCATCTGCACTGGAATATTCATAATAGCACGACGGATAGCTATCTCAACTTTTTCAATCTCATTGAGAAGAAGCATACGCAACTTTTTGTCGAAGCGATAGAGATTCAACACTTGTTGGAAAGTTGTACCATCTTTATACTGATGGGATTCTTTTGGAACTTTCAAGAATGGGTACATATAAGCAGAAAGACGATAGTACCCGATGCTCTCCAAATACCGTATCGCTTTGGCTTCATCAGAAATGACAAGTCCACGACTTTCCAACAGATCCACCAAGTCTGTCTCTGTCATATAATGTTTCGTGAAGTGCGGTAATCTTTCCATTAGCGTATTTTGAGAGTGAACGTATATATACAAAAAAAAGCCCCACGCATTTGAGCATCGTTGAGAGGCTTGGTGGGAACTGACGCCGCAAAGATACGAATGATCATTGATAATACAAACTTTTTAGTGAGAAAAATCACGTAAAAGTGGATTTCTTTGACATACTTATATTTAGTAATGTTGAAAAAAATAAGTTGCGTCAATCGATAAAATTGAATACATAGAATCACCCTGAACATTATAGAACGGCTCTGCTGTTTTGTTTTTTTGTGCCTTGTGCAAACCCTGTGCAAAC
>UQUJ01000031.1 GCA_900544195.1 uncultured Alistipes sp.
CACTCCTTCTTCCAAAAGACATCTATCCTCGAAAATACCGCCAAATCTTTACCAACTTATTTTTTAGCGCTTAATGAATACGAAAACCGGACCGCTGGGCGCGATCCGGTCATGATTGTCTGTGTCAGTCTTGATTACTGCTCGTCGAGCAGCTGGAGGTGCTGAACGTAGATGGCCTTCATCTTCGCGGCTCTTCTCTTTACAGAAGGCTTCTCGAAGTTCTTGCGGGCGCGAAGCTCGCGGATGGCACCGGTCTTCTCGAATTTCCTCTTGAATTTCTTCAGAGCCCTTTCGATGTTCTCGCCTTCCTTGATAGGAACTATGATCATAATGCTGTTACCACCTCCTTTTTCTCTTTTTCGGAATCATCGCGGCAAGTTATGCCGAATTTTTCCGCTCGCTTTCCAAAGCGGGTGCAAAGATAGGAAAAAAATATTAATTTTGTGAAAACAAAAATGTTATTTCGATGGATAGCCCGTTTTTGTACAACAGATATGTGACCGGACAGCATTTCATAGGCCGTAAGGATGAGCGCGCCATTCTCGGCAACCTCTTGAGCCAGAGCGAGAACGTGGTGATCTGGGAGCCTTTCGGAACCGGCAAGAAGTCGCTGGTTCACCAGGTGTTCACAAAGATGAAGGTGGACGGCGACAGATTCAGTGTCGGCGAGATGACCGCCCTGGACATCAGGGATGGTGAGGCTTTCGTCAAAAGGCTTGGCGCGGCCGTCATCAGGCTTGTCGCGTCCACACCCGATGAGTATGAGGGCATTGTCACCAAGTACCTTGAGGGAACGCATTTCGTGTTCGACCGCAAGGCTTTCTCGGATTTGGACGTGATCCTCTCCACGAATTGGGATCTGGACGACAATGACCTGAAGGCTGTCCTGAGACTTCCTTACGCGCTTGCGGCGGAGAGGGGAGAGAAGACATTCATGATCATCGACGAGTTCCAGAACCTTGACCTTGCCGGCGACGGTGAGCGGATCTTCAAGTTGATGGAGCAGGTGATGGATGAGGTCAAGGCTGAAGGCCTGCGGATCTTCTCCTACATATTCATTGGTTCCCAGGTCAATGCGATGGAAGACATATTCATTAAGAGGCATTTCTTCTACCGCCGCGCCACCCGTCTGAAACTGGGCAAGGTGGACGAGCGGGAGATCGTGGAACACATCATCAAGGGGTTCCTCGCGAGCGGGAAGGTGATCGACAGGGACCTCATCAGCGGGGCGTGTCGTCTGTTCAAGTGCAACCTTTTCTATGTCAATCATTTCACGTCCATCTGCGACTCGCTGTCGAAAGGCTATATCATGGAGCCTGTCCTGCTTGAGGCGCTTGCCACGGTGATCGCCATCAACCGTGGCCGCTTTGTGGCGATGATGAACGATCTCACCACGTTTCAGGTAAGTCTGCTCAAGGCGGTCATCGACGGCTACACCAAGTTCAGCACGGCGGAGGTGATTCGGAAGTATTCCCTCAATTCGTCGGCCAACGTGCGCCGTCTCAAGGACGCTCTGATGAAGAAGGAGATCCTGTCCTTCGTCGGCGAGGACGGCAGGCCGGTGATCCTCGATCCACTGTTCGAGTACTGGCTGAGAAATTATTATTTTAGTAAGAATCAATAATTTACGAATATATGAGTTTGGCGGGAAAGAAGAAGATAGCCGTTCTGACGGGAGCGGGAGTCAGTGCCGAGAGCGGGCTGGCCACGTTCAGGGGTAACAATGGACTTTGGGGTAAATATGATCCCGACGAGGTCGCGTCGATCGAGGGTTGGTACCGCAACCGCAGGCTGGTGCTGAATTTCTACAACGACCTGCGCAGGACGCTCGGCGAGGTCAAGCCGAACGCGGCTCACTATGCCATCGCTGCTCTTGAGAAGGAATATTCAGTGACGGTCATCACGCAGAATGTTGACAATCTGCATGAAAGGGCTGGCAGCACGAAGGTTCTGCACCTTCACGGCGAGGCCACCAAGGTCCGCCCGGAGGACGGGATATATGACCGGACATATTCGGAGGAGGAGGTGATCGACATCGGTTATGATGAGGTTCATTTTGGCGACAAGGCTCCGAACGGCAGCCAGCTGCGCCCTCACATCGTCTTCTTCGGCGAGGCCGTCCCGAACATCGAGAAGGCCATCGACATCGTTTCCGCCGCTGACATCATGCTGATTGTCGGCACGTCTTTGAACGTCTACCCCGCCGCCGGCCTTTACCGCTATGCCCCGAACGGCATTCCGATTTACCTGATCGACCCCGAGGATGTGGCTATCGCCGACCCTCGCATCACCCAGATCCGCCAAGTCGCCACCAAAGGCATGGAGACCTTCCGCCGGATGCTCGGACAGTAGGTTTTTCAAGAAGGCATATTTTCACCAGAGTCAGTGGCGCATCCGGCACGCCTCATAGGCGGTGCTTCCGGCCACAGTCGTCACCTGCGGAGAGGGCTGCGCCAAAGAGCGACATTTATGTCCCTTTCTGTCGCCTGTGAGTGCCGCCCTGCGCCCTTGGGCGACATTTTGCCCGATTTCGGCCCGATTGCACTCACTGATAAATATTATTGCGGATTAATGGATTTTCCATCCCGACAAAATTGACGTAGTTGCGCCACTTGTCGATCATGGCGGTCATGTCTTCCGGAAGCTGAGAATCGAACTGGATCCATTTATCGGTGCCAGGGTGGACGAAGCCAAGTGTTTTGGCGTGAAGAGCCTGACGAGGGCAGATCTCAAAGCAGTTCTGGATGAACTGGCGGTACTTGGCGTAGATGGTACCCTTGCGGATCTCCGCCCCCCCGTAGCGCTCGTCATTGAACAACGGATGGCCGATGTAACTCATGTGAACCCTGATCTGGTGCGTGCGCCCGGTTTCCAGCCTGCACTCGACAACCGTCACATAGCCAAATCTTTCCAGCACCTTATAGTGTGTCACGGCGTGCTTGCCGCGCTCATCATCACCGGCATAGACCTTGAAACGAAGCCTGTCGTTGGGGTCGCGTCCGATGTTGCCGTCAATCGTCCCCTCATCCTCCTTGATGTTGCCCCAGACAACGGCCACGTACCGTCTCTCGATCGAATGCTCGAAGAACTGCCGGGCCAGATCCAGCTGGGTCTCATCGTTTTTCGCCACGACAAGGAGGCCTGAAGTGTCCTTGTCTATTCTGTGTACCAGAATGCCCATCCTCTCATCGGCCGCTTCCGGACCCTGGGATATTCCTAAATGATAGGAGAGAGCATTGATGAGCGTCCCCTCGAAGTGGCCGTGGCCGGGATGCACGACCATTCCGGCGGCCTTGTTGACAACGAGGAGGTCGTTGTCCTCATAGACTATGTTCAGAGGGATGTCCTGCGGCAGGATCTCAAGGCCGCGGCGGCGGTACGGCATCACGAAGCGGATCACATCGCCGGGGCGGATGATGAGGTTCGCTTTCGCAATCTTGTCATTCACACGTACATAACCCTCTTTGATCGCGCATTGAACCCTGTGTCTGGAAGTGTCCTCGAGATGAGTGGCCATATACTTGTCCACACGCATAGGGGTCTGGCCGACATCGACGTTGAGCCGGAAATGCTCGAACATCCCCTGCTCCTCGTCCTCGACGCTATCCTCCTGGTCGTTGTAAAGTCTCTCCTCGTCCACGTTATTCGTTCTTCTTGTCCAATGAAAGATAGATGGTCACGTCTGACCCCATGAGAATCGGATTGCCTGAGGCTTCCGGAGTCTGTCTGGTCACGGACGCGTTCAGCGAATCCGTGTAGTTCCTCACGGTCTTGTCGAACACCACTCTGTTGATGTTCAGGGAATTGTCATGCACCGCGTCCACTGCCCTGAGGTACTTCAAACCCTTTACATCCGGCACGTAGGTCAGATTATCTTCCGGATTGAGCCCTACCTCAAGGTCGATCTCGGAGCCGGTCTCGATCTGCCTTCCCGGCCTGATCTCACGGTTCCGGTAGATCTGCCTGAGCACATTGTTGGTCGCGATGTCGTTGACATAGATCAGCTTGCCCAACGCCAATCCCTTGGAACTCAATTCGGCCTTGGCCTGGCGCATGGAGTAGCCGACCAGGTTCGGCATACTGACTTTCTTGGCGTTCTTGGCATTGATCGTCAGCAGGATTCTCCTGCCTTTCTTTACTCTTGACCCAGCCTTCGGATTCTGGCTGTAAACAGCCCCTTTCTCCATCTTCCTGACGAAAATGGAATCGACAACCTCGGTTCTCAACTTCAGTCTTGCGGCCTCATGCCTTGCCTCGTTCAGGCTCATGCTTGTGAAATCCGGGACCTCGATTGTCTCGTTGTGGTTCGTGATAGTACCCAGAAGGATCGAATTGAAGAGTATCAAAATCGTGAAAAACAGCACCGCAAGGATGATGTTCTTCACGATCCAGTTCCCGAAGAAACCTTTCTTGTCTGTTTTTTCTGCCATATTCGTAAATTACTTTCCGCCTGTGAAGAGCAAGTCGAACGCGCCTTCTCCGAGCAGGGCTAATCCTATGATTATTATGATGATTCCCGCGATCCTGTTCATCCACATTATCTTTTTTATGTCGAACGCCTTTCTCCAATTGCTGAAAAACCATGAGAAGAAGAGCCAGTAGGCGATCGAGCCGGCGGCGACGGCAAGGATTATCGGGTATATCCTGAAACTCCTGTCGGACACATCCACCTGAAAGAAAGCGAACAAGGCGAACATGACCAGAATCGCCCCCGGGTTGGAGATGGTTGTAGCCACCGCCTGAAGGAAATCCTTGATTGAGGCTCCACGGGTCACGCTGTCCCCCGGCTCCATCTTCCTGAAAGGGTCCTTGAATGCCATTGAATATCCCAAAAAAGCAATCACAGGACCTCCGATCAGGAATATGATTGATTCGTAGGTGTTGATGAAATTCTGCGCGAAGGCCCATGCGAAAATCGAGATGATCGCGTAGGCGGTGTCAACAAGCGACGCACCGAGACCGGTCGTGAAACCAGCCTTATGACCGTAGCAGATGGATTTCTGAAGCACAAGAATCGCCACCGGCCCGAGCGGAGCCGATGCGCAGATGCCGATTATGAACGCTTTCAGAATCTCCAACAGCATAGGCAGCCATTATTTAGCCCTCATGAAAATCTGGACAGGACATCCGTGCAGGTCGAAGTGCTCTCTCAGCTTGTTCTCAAGGAATCTCTTGTACGGCTCCTTGACATATTGCGGCAGGTTGCAGAAGAACGCGAACGCGGGGAACCTCGTTGGCAGCTGGGTCACATACTTGATCTTCACGTACTTGCCTTTCCAGGCCGGCGGCGGATAATTCTCTATTTCCGGCAGCATCGCCTCGTTCAGCCTTGCCGTCGAAAGCTTGCGGGAGTAGTTCCCGTAAACGTGCTCGGCCTCATCCAGCACATCCATGATTCTCTGTTTCCTGGTGACAGACGTGAATATGATAGGCACGTCATCGAACGGAGCGATGCGGCGGCGAAGCGAGGCTTCGTATTCCTTCATCGTGTTGCTGTCCTTGATGAAGAGGTCCCACTTGTTGACCACCAGCACGCATGCCTTGCGGTTGCGGACAATGAGGTTGAATATGCTCATGTCCTGGGCTTCCATTCCGCTGTTCGCGTCGATCATCAGGATGCAGACATCCGAATGCTCGATCGCCCTGATGGAACGCATCACTGAGTAGAATTCAAGATCCTCGTTGACCTTGGCTTTCCTGCGCATCCCGGCGGTGTCCACGAGCATGAATTCGTGGCCGAACTTGTTGTAGAGAGTTGAGATTGAGTCCCTTGTGGTTCCTGCTACCGGTGTCACGATGTTTCTTTCCTCTCCAAGGAGGGCATTGGTCAGGGATGACTTGCCGACGTTCGGCTTCCCGACGATCGCGATGTGAGGAAGGTCAGGACGGTCGTCGTCCTGCTGTGGTTTCTCTTCAGGAAGGACTTTGAGAACCTCGTCCAGAAGGTCGCCGGTTCCGCTTCCGTTGGCAGCGGATGTCGCCCAGATCTCTCCCAGTCCCAATGAATAGAACTGATAGGCGTCGAACATCTTCTCTCCGGAGTCCACCTTGTTGACACACAGGACGACAGGCTTTTTGCTCCGGCGGAGAATGTCGGCGATCTCGGCGTCGTAGTCTGTGATGCCGGCGGCGGCCTCGACCATGAATATCACAGCGTCAGCCTCCTCGATGGCGATCACTACCTGTTTGCGGATCGCCTCCTCGAACACATCATCCGAATTGGTCGTCCAGCCTCCCGTGTCCACCACGGAGAACTCCTTGCCGCACCATTCGCATCTGCCGTAGTGGCGGTCTCTTGTCACGCCGGCGGTCTCGTCAACGATGGCCTGACGCATCCCGACAAGTCTGTTGAAAAGAGTCGATTTGCCGACATTCGGCCTTCCTACTATAGCTACTAGACTCATAATAAATTCTTTACTTCTTAATGTTAAACACTTTCCGCGATTCTACTTCTTCGGCTTCTTTCCGCCGAACTCATATTCATAGAAACCGCATCCGGTGCAGGCGTCGCTGTAGGAACCAGTGCAGGAAGCGTTCCTTTTGGGCTTCTTTTTGGAGAATATCTCCTCGTCCTGCTCCCTCATGCACTTGATTCCCATCTTGCGCATGTTCTCGTTGTGGCTGATCTCCGTCTCCGGGAACTTGCCGTTCTTCCGGAATATGATGTTGAAGCACATTCCGATGACTCCGATTCCGAGGATGATTATCGCGGCGAGAACAGTTTTCATGTTCTTAGAATATAAATTCCGTGCTGATAGGCTCGTAGTTGTAAACCTTGCGGATGATCGCCGCGAAGGTCTCCGCCATCGAGACTACCCTTATCTTGCTTGTGTCGGCTCCCTCCTTGAGCGGGATGGTGTCGGTGACGAACACTTCCTTCAGGCAGGAGTTGTTGATTCTGTCGTAGGCAGGGCCGGAGAGCACGGCATGTGTCGCGCATGCCCTGACACTGGCGGCACCTTTTTCCATCAGCACTTCGGCGGCCTTCACGAGGGTTCCGGCCGTGTCGATGAGGTCATCCACAATCACCACATTCTTCCCCTCTACTTCTCCGATCGCTGTGATCGAGGCCACCACGTTCGCTCTTTCGCGGGACTTGTGGCAGATGATCACCGGGCATGCGAGTTCCTTGGCGTAGGCGTTGGCTCTCTTCGCTCCGCCCATGTCCGGAGCGGCTATGGCGAGGTTCTCTATGTTCAGGGAACGGAGGTAAGGGATGAACACCTTGCTTGCGTAGATGTGGTCCACAGGCAGGTCGAAGAATCCCTGGATCTGGTCGGCGTGCAGGTCACAGGTCATGATCCTGTCAACTCCGGCGGCTGTCAGAAGGTTCGCGACCAGTTTGGCGCCGATAGAGACGCGAGGCTTGTCCTTGCGGTCCTGTCTGGCCCATCCGAAGTACGGCATCACCGCGATCACCTTGTCCGCGGAGGCTCTTTTGGCCGCGTCGATTGTCAACAGAAGTTCCATCAGGTTCTCCGTTGGTGGAAAAGTTGACTGCAGGATGAACACGGTAGCGCCTCTGACGCTGTCCGTGAAAGAGGGAACGAACTCTCCATCGCTGAATCTGGTTACTTCGGACGCGCCAAGGTGATACTTCTCGCCAGCTGCGGCTCCGATGATGTTCAGTCCGTCAACAACCTTGCAAGCAAAGTCTTTGGAGGCTCTGCAGGCAAACAATTCCATTCTGTGTTCCATGTGCATTAAACTATGCTATAAATTAATGTATTGTTGAATATAGTCAAGTATCTCTTCCTTTCCGGCTCCCGTCTCCGCGCTGGAGGCGAACATCGGCGGCATCTCCTCCCAGTCCTCCGACAGGATCTCCTTATCCCGCTCGATCTGCGCCTTCAGTGCGTTCGGCCCGAGTTTGTCGCTTTTTGTGAATATTATCGCGAACGGAATTCCGTTCTCTCCGAGGCCTGCCAGAAACTCCCTGTCAATCCTCGTGATATCGTGCCGCGAGTCGATCAGGACAAAGAGCGCGACCATCTCCTCGGATCTCCCGATGTAGTCATTGATCATCCTGCGGAGTTCTTCGCGTCCTTTCTGCGAAATCTTGGCGAAGCCGTAGCCCGGAAGATCGACAAGGTACCAACTGTCATTGATGATGAAGTGGTTGATCAGTTGGGTCTTGCCCGGGGTGGCGGAGGTCTTGGCAAGCTTGCGGTTGCCGCACAACATGTTGATCAGGGATGACTTGCCGACATTGGAGCGTCCGATGAACGCAAACTCCGGCAGTCTGCGGGACGGCTTTTGGCTGACTCTGGTGCAGCTGCCTGCGAATTTTGCTTCAGTGATGGTCATCTTTCTTTCTGCCTAAGCGATTCTTTTACAAAGATAGTGGATTTTTGTTAATTTTGTAAGAGATAGAACTGTTATTATGGAAAAGAAGTACATAGACCTCTTCACCCTTCAGGCTCGTCTGAAATCGGTTGTGGAGGGCTTGTTCCCGCAGAGACTTTGGGTCAAGGCCGAAATCAGCAGCCTGAGCCGCAAGCAGAATGGCCACTGCTACCTCGAACTGTCCCAGAGCGAGGGTGGGGGAGTGGTGGCGAAGACCCGCGCGACAATCTGGGCGTTCCGCTGGAACATGATCGACCAGCGGTTCAGAAGCGTGACCGGCTCCTCTCTGGAGGCCGGGATGGAGATCCTTGCCAGTGTGCAGGTCAGCTATCATCCTCTGTACGGCTTTTCATTGAATATAGAGGACATCGATCCGGAGTTCACCCTTGGTGCGAACGAACGCCGCAGGCAGGAGACGATCGAGCGGCTCATGAAAGAAGGCTTGCTCGACCTGCAGAAGCGTCTGCGGCTGCCCGCGCTGCCATATTCATTGGCGGTGATTTCCGCTCCGGGTGCGGCGGGCTTTGGCGACTTCCGCCACCATCTGATTGACAATGAATATGGTTTCGTCTTCAACGTGCGGTTGTTCGAGGCTTTGATGCAGGGTGACGGAGCGCCGGCTTCGATAATGGCGGCATTTGCTGAGATTCTCTCCTCACCGGTCCGTTACGACGCCGTGCTGATCATGCGCGGGGGCGGTTCTGACCTGGATCTGGGATGTTTTGATGACTATGATTTGGCGGTGACCATCGCCCGTTGCCCGGTCCCGGTCTTCACGGCGATCGGCCACGACAAGGATCACCATGTCGCCGACATGGTGGCGAACACCTCGGTCAAGACCCCGACCGCTCTGGCAGACCTGCTTTTGGATTGCTATATCGCTGAGGACCAGCGTTTGGGAACGTTGGAATCCCGGCTGATGATGTCATTCAACAACCGTTTGTCGGCTATGTCCTCCCGCATTGATCTGCTGGAAGCCCGTGTCCGCCGTCAGGCTGATGCCCGTGTGGCGGATGCGATGCATAAGGTGGAGATTCTGGGCGCGGCTTTGACTAAGGCTGTCCAGAACAGGTTGGTCAGTCAGGAACATCGGCTGGACAGATTGTCAGACAGAATCCTGCACGGTGCCGATAGAAGCATCTACAAGGCCGCGTCCTCTTTGGATCGTATTGAGCAGAGGTTGAGGAGCCGTGTGGGTGTCGTGCTTTCCGGTGCCTTGTCCCATTTGATGATGGTCGAGACCAAGATCGCCGCCAACGACCCTCGCAACATTCTCCGCAAGGGCTTCGTTCTGGCTTTGGACAGGGATGGTGTCAAGATGGATTCCGCCACCAAGACCCGTGTCGGTGACCGTGTGCGTATGATGTTTGCCGACGGAACCGTCAAGTGCGGTGTCGTGGAGGTCGATCTTAAAAGCAATGTGCCGGGAAAGGAGGGCGATGCCCTTCCGGCGATGAGTGAAATAAGTTAGGAAGCAGACAGGTCCCTGAGCCTGTCGAAGGGCCGAAGTGACAGAGCGTCTGAACCACAGCTTCTCAAGCAATCAATAAACAACAACGAATATGTCAGAAAAGAAATTCGATTACACAAAGGCGGTCGCCGAACTGGACGAGATCGCCGCCAAGGTAGAGGATCCGGCCACCAGCCTGGATGACATCGGCGCGCTTGTGAAGCGTTCCAAGGAACTCATCGAGTCCTGCCGGAAGTACCTCCGCACCGTCCGTGACTCCATCGAGGACGGCAAGGAATGACCTCCGGTCGCCGAGCATGCCGAAGTGACCGATGTTCTCAAGAAAGAAAGCATGTAAGGGCAAACTTAAGGGCATTGTCCGCAAAGGAAGCCAATCATTTACAAACCACGGACACGATAAAACGCCACCAACGGTGTTCAAACCACTATCACTGTGGCTGACCCTCCCTCGGGATATGGGGGTCAGCCACACACTATGGTCTCCCGGCATTACCAGAGCCATTCTTGCGTGCCTGTGGTTTGCACAATATGATGTTCAGGGTGATTCTATGCGTTTTCGAGAATAATGGCTATATTCGTGAGTATAAGAGGAATAGTTATCTTATGGGAAGGCCGGTATGGTCGGGCGGATTAAGTCTGGACCGATGAGGTCTGTCTGCTTTCAATGAGGAAAGCATAGATAGAAAAATGAAAACAGGCCCTCGTTGGGGCAGACTGCAGGAGACGTGTTGCTGTACTATAAAAGGCGGCCATCTGCAGATGGCCGCCAAAATATTACTTGAGACGCGTTGTCAACAGTCTTTTTTAAGGAACATGAAAGGTTACTAAGGGTTACTTAGTCGAGCGTCTGCTTGATCTCGGTGATGACGAACGCTTCGATGTTGTCTCCGACCTTCAGGTCGTTGAACTTCTCGATGCCTATACCACACTCCATTCCGGCTGAAACCTCCTTCACATCGTCCTTGCCCCTCTTGAGTGAGGCGAGCTCTCCGGTATAGACCACGATGCCGTCACGTATAAGTCTGCACTGCGATGTCTTGGCAATCTTTCCGTCCCTGACAAGACATCCGGCGATCGTACCGACCTTGGAGATCTTGAAGGTCTGCTTGACCTCCGCCGTACCGGTGATCTCCTCCTTCTTGATCGGCTCAAGCATACCTTCGATACCGTCCTTCACATCATTGATCGCGTCGTAGATGACGGAGTAAAGACGGATTTCAATGCCCTGCTCGTCAGCAAGTTTCCTTGCATCTGTGGAAGGACGTACCTGGAATCCGATGATCACGGCATCGGAAGCCTCTGCCAGGATCACATCTGATTCGGAGATCGCTCCCACGGCCTTATGGATCACATTCACACGTACCTGCTCCGTGGAGAGCTTGATGAGAGAGTCGGAGAGAGCCTCAACTGAACCGTCCACGTCACCCTTGACGATGACATTGAGTTCCTTGAAGTTGCCGATGGCGATCCTTCGTCCGATCTCCTCAAGGGTCATGTGCTTCTGGGTCTTGATGCCCTGGATTCGCAGGAGCTGCTCGCGCTTGTTGGCGATCGCCTTTGCTTCCTTCTCATCGCTCATGACATTGAACTTGTCTCCGGCGCTCGGCGCTCCGTTAAGACCAAGGATGGAAACCGGGGTCGAAGGACCGGCTTCTTTAACTTTCTGTCCACGTTCGTTGAACATGGCCTTCACGCGGCCGTAGTAACTGCCGCTCAGCACCATGTCTCCGGTCTTGAGGGTTCCGTCCTGCACGAGAACCGTGGCGAGGTAGCCGCGTCCCTTGTCCAAAGATGACTCGATGACCGCTCCGACACCGTTCTTGTTCGGATTGGCCTTGAGGTCGAGGAGGTCAGTCTCAAGAAGCACTTTTTCAAGAAGCTTGTCCACATTGAGGCCTTTCTTGGCGGAAATCTCCTGACACTGGTATTTGCCGCCCCATGCCTCCGTGAGTATGTTCATTTGTGCAAGTTGCTGGTAGATCCTTTCCGGCTGCGCTCCTGGTTTGTCGATCTTGTTGATGGCGAACACCATCGGTACATTGGCCGCCTGAGCGTGGTTGATGGCCTCGACCGTCTGCGGCATCACGGCGTCATCCGCCGCGATGATGATGATCGCAAGGTCGGTCAGCTGTGCTCCACGTGCGCGCATGGCGGTGAACGCCTCGTGACCAGGGGTGTCCAAAAATGTGATTCTTCTGCCGTCAGGAAGCTTCACGTTGTAGGCGCCGATGTGCTGCGTGATGCCTCCCGCCTCACCGGCGATGACATTGGATTTACGAATATAGTCGAGCAATGAGGTCTTACCGTGGTCAACGTGTCCCATCACCGTGATGATCGGCGGCCTTGGAACAAGGTCTTCCTCGCGGTCAGCCTGCTCGCTGCTACCCTCGATCTCCTCGGTCAGGTCGGCTGTGACAAACTCTACCTTGTAGCCGAACTGCTCGGCGACAAGCACAAGGGTCTCCGCGTCAAGCCTCTGGTTGATGGACACCATCATGCCGAGCTCCATGCAAGCCTTGATCACCTCGTTGACAGGAGTGTTGTTCATAAGGGTGGCGAGGTCGTTGGCGGTCACAAACTCGGTGACCTTGAGAACTTTCTTCTCGGCTATCTCCTGTGCCATCTCCTCCTGGGACTTGGCGGCCGCCTGTTCCCTCTTCTCCTTTCTGTACTTGGCTCCGAAGTTGTTCTTCTTGTTGTCGTTCATCCTGGCGTAGGTCTCCTTGACCTGCTTCTGGATTTCCTTCTGCATCGCCTCCTGCTCCTCCTCGGTCATGACCGGCTTGAAGCGATCCGCTCCGCGGTTGCGCTTCTTTCCGCCCTTGCCCTGCTCCTGTGCCTGCCTGGCGTTCTTGTTCTTGTCCTTGCGGGAACTGTTGTCCGCCTGCTTGCCTTCCTTGGCCACATCGACCTTCTGACTGCCCTTGGCGATTCTTTCCCTCTTCTTGTTGCCTTTCTTAGGCTCGAACTGGGACAAGTCTATCTTTCCAAGAACCTTGAGCCCTGGAGTGGAGCTTTCGGTGGCAGGTTTCTCTTCATTTCTCTCCGGCTTGCCCTCTGGATGCTGCTGGTGTTTGGCCTTGGCCTGTTCCTCTTTCTGTCTGGCAGCCGCCGCAAGTTTCTTTTCGTGCTTGCTCATCGGCCTTTCACCGCCACGGCTGTCCTTTCCTGCAGCAGGGGTTGTCGGCTCAGGAACGGTTTCCTTGACAGTCTCGACTTTCTTGACCTCAGGCTGAGGCTCCGGTTTACTCTCGGTCACCTCCACTTTAGGTTTCTCCGCTGGAGTTTCCTCTACAGGTCGCTCAGCAGGTTCTGGCTTGACCTCGGGCTGAGGCTCAGGCTCTTTCACCGTCTCGGCCACAGGAGTCTCCACGACCGGTTCCGGTTGAGGCTCTGGCTTGATCTCCGGCTGTGGCTCAGGCACAACCGGCCGGATAGTCTCTGGTTCCGGCTTTGGCTCCACCGGAGTGAAGATGGTTGTCTTTATGACAGTCTCCCTGACTGGCTCGTACTCTTCCTCTTTGGCGCTTTCCTGCTGCTTCCTGGAGGTCTTCTCCAAAATCTCGTTGAGTTTGATGTCAACTTTTTCCGAAGCCTGCTTGAGCTCCAGGTCCTTTCCGAACTGCTTTTCGATAGCAGGGAGATGTTCGTCTGAAATCTTGGCGTTCGGGTTGGCTTCGACCTCGACCCCCTTGCTGGACAGGAAGTCCACAAGGTTCTGAAGTCCGATGTTGTAAGTTCTTATTATTTTATTTAGTCTGATTTCTGCCATATTCAACCCCTTTAAATTAATAATTGTCCGCTGTCCGCCTTGGACGGTTACTCTTCAAATTCAGCCCTTAGGATCTTGAACACCTCAGCCACGGTCTCGTCCTCAAGGTCGGCCCTCTTGGCGATGTCCTCAGGTGTGAACGCGAGCACACTCTTGGCCGTGTCGCATCCGATGGCCTCAAGGCGGTCGATTACCCACTGGTCGATCTCGTTGCTGAATTCGCTGAGGAGAACGTCCTCCTCTTCCTGAGCCTCGTCCTTAGGAAGCTCTCTCCAGACCTCGATCTCTCTTCCGACAAGCATGCCTGCCAGCTTGATGTTGCAGCCGCCGCGGCCGATACCCTTCTTGACCTCGTCAGGCTGCATGTAAACCTTGATCTTGTCCTCGTCCGAGTTGCCGAGGTCGATGGATGAGACCCTTGCCGGGTTGAGGGCTCTCTGGATGAGAAGCTGAGTGTTGTTCGTCCACTGGAGCACATCGATGTTCTCGTTGCGGAGCTCACGCACGATGCCGATGATCCTGGATCCCTTCACACCGATGCACGCTCCGATCGGGTCGATCCTCTCGTCGTAGGACTCAACCGCCACCTTGGCACGCTCGCCAGGGACACGGACAACCTTCTTGATGGTGATGAGGCCATCGAATATCTCCGGAACCTCATGCTCGAAGAGTTTCTCAAGGAACTCGTTGGATGTTCTGGAAAGGGTGATGTAAGGGGTGGTGTTGTTCTTCATCTCCACGCTCTTGATGATGGCGCGGAGGGTGTCTCCCTTCTTGAACCTCTCTCCCGGAATCTGCTCGGCCTTAGGCAGATGCAGCTCGTTGTTGTCGTCGTCAAGGATGATCACCTCCTTTGACCATGTCTGGTAGATCTCACCGGTGAAGATCTCGCCGACCTTGTCGGAATATGCCTTGAAGACATTGGCCTTGTCGATGTCCATGATACGACCCTGGAGGTTCTGCCTGATGTTGAGGATTCCCCTTCGCCCGAATGACGCGAGGGACAGCTTCTTGGTGTAAACATCTCCGACCTCGTAGTCATCATCTCCTGTCTCGGCCTTGATCTGGTCGAGAGTGATCTGCGTGTTAGGGTTCTCGACCTCCTCGACGATGTCAAAGTTCTGGTAGATCTCGCAGTCTCCCTTGTCGACGTTGATGATGACATCGAAGTTGTCGGCCGAACCGTAGGTCTTCGCGATCTGGGTGAGGAACACGTCCTTGAGCACACCCATCATCACTGGTCTGTCGATGTTCTTCTCTTCCTTGAAGTCCTTAAAGGCGTCAATCAGAGTGATTTCTTCTTTCTTTTCCATGTTTATGTCCTTAATATCTTATTTCCTGAAAACAATGTGCGGCGTGACGGAATTGATCTCCTCGAATCCGAAGCGGTCCTCATGCTCCACGATCTCCTTTTTCTTCCTGCCTTCAACAGCCTCTTTCTGTGAATATCTCAGGCATATTCCATCCTCGTCGGCTCCCGTGAGGACTCCGATGATCTTCTTCCCGCCTTTAAGTCTTGCCTCCACAGCCGAGCCTATGGCCTTCCCGTATTGCTTGAGAACCTTGAACGGCTGGTCGAGTCCGGCCGAGGTGACGGTCAGGGAATAGTCCTCCGCGTCCTTGTCGAAAGCCGTCAGAAAAGCGTCGTTCACGCTGACGCAATCCTCAAGGTCCATGTCGCCGACCTCTTTCTCGATGGTGAGCACGATGTCGTTGTCATTGCTGACCGTAACATCTACAATGAAGCACCCGCGGGCTTTCACGGCCTCTTCGATGCCGGAGATTATCTGTTCTTTCCGCATAAAATCCTGGTTTTACAAAACAAAAGATAGGAGACGCTTTCGTCCTCCTATCTCTCACAACGATGCAAAGATAAGAATATTTTAGTGAATATGAAAATAAATTGCTTTCTTTGCAGACCATTTAGTAAGCGTTAAAAAAATAAGTTGAACTAAATTTGTGTCAGATTTATGAGGATGGATTTCTTTTTGAAGAAGGAGTGTGCCGGTGGCGCATGACTGATGATAAAGGAAATATAGAGCATAAAGACATACAAAATGTTCAAGTTATTTTTTAATGATCACTTAGAAATTGTAGATTAAAATTGCCAGTATAAGATGGAATTTACCGCAAAGCAATTGGCGCAGGTCCTCAAAGGGACAGTTGAAGGAGATCCGCAGGCCACTGTGACATCGTTCGCCAAGATCGAGCATGGAAAACCGGGTCAGTTGTGCTTTTTCGCCAACCCCAAGTACGAGAAATACGTTTACACATGCAGGGCAAGTGTCCTGCTGGTCAACAAGGATTTTGTCCCGAAAGAGACTGTGACTTCGACCATGGTCAAGGTCGATGACGCTTATAAGTCGTTGGCCGACCTTCTTAAATATGTTTCCACAAAAAGGCGTACGGACAAGAGGCACAGAGGCTTCCGCTCATCTTGGTTCCTGACCACCAAGTTCGGCAAGAAGGTCTATCTCGGAAGCCATTCGTATGTCGGACACCACGCCAAGGTGGGGGACTACACGAAGATCTACGAGAATGTCTATGTCGGCGACAACACCGTGATCGGCTCGCATTGCATCATCTATCCGGGGGTCGTCATCTATCCGGGAATGGTTATCGGTGACAACGTGATCATCCATGCCAACGCCGTCATCGGCTCCGACGGTTTCGGCAACGCCCCGCTTCCTGACGGCACATGGGAGAAGATCGAGCACATCGGCAATGTCATCATCGGCAACAATGTCGAGATCGGCGCCGGCACGACGATCGACAAGTCCGAGATGGAATCCACAATCATCGGCAACGGCGTGAAAATCGACAACCTCTGCCAGATCGCCCACAATGTCCAGATCGGCGACAACACCGTGATGGCCGCCCAGTGCGGCATAGCCGGCTCCACCAAAATAGGCAAGAACTGCATCCTCGCCGGTCAGGTCGGCATAGCGGGGCATCTGAATATAGCCGACAACACCACGATCGGAGCCCAGTG
This sequence comes from uncultured Alistipes sp., assembly GCA_900544195.1. GTDB lineage: Bacteria > Bacteroidota > Bacteroidia > Bacteroidales > UBA932 > Cryptobacteroides. Next base: position 16,582 of record UQUJ01000031.1, read on the forward strand.
CGGTGTGATAGGCAACATCCGCAAGTCCGGCCAGGTGTTCCTTGGCTCGCCAGCCCTCCCGCTTAAGAACTACCTCCGCAGCTACGCCGTCTTCAAGCGTCAGGGCGAAGAATAGTAGCCAATAGCTACGAAGTGGCAGGGTAATCCTTGAATATTCAAATATTTCATGCTATCTTTGCAGACTGCTGAACTTTACACAGTTTGCAAAAGATAGATTATGACTTTGAATAAGCAAAAGACCCTTGCGGGTGAATATGAGTTCCATGGTAAGGGGCTTCACACCGGCAAGATCTCAAAGATGATTCTCAAACCGGCTCCCGAGGACACTGGGATAGTGTTCCATAGGGTGGATCTCGGTGAAGATGCGTTCGTCGAGGCTTTGGCTGAGAATGTGTCATCGACGGCCAGAAGTACCACTATCTCCAAAGGAGAGGCCACGGTCGCCACAATCGAGCATATAATGTCGGCTCTTACAGGTATGGGAGTGGATAACGCTCTCATAGAGATTGATAATGTCGAAGTTCCGATTCTGGACGGCAGCGCCCGTTATTATGTGGAGGCAATCGCCAAGGACGGCCTGAAAGAACAGAAGGCTGACAGGAAATATGTCACTATTCCAGAGGAGATTGAAATCCGTGACGAGAAGACCGGTTCGTTCGTGAGGATCACCCCGGCCGACACTCCGTCAATGGACATCACCGTGGACTTCGGCTCAAAGGTTCTCGGAGTCCAGACCGCCCATTGGGACGAGTCAACTGATTACTCCAAGGAAATCGGTCCTTGCCGTACATTCGTGTTCTTCCACGAGATCGAGTACCTGTTCCAGAACAATCTGGTCAAGGGCGGGGATGTGGACAACGCCATCGTGATCGTCGAGCACCCTGTCCAGCCGGAGCAGGTAGAGAGACTTTCCGCCCTGTTCAACGTCCCGGAACTCGCGATAAACGACAACGGCTATCTCAACAACCTTAAACTTCATTTCCCGAATGAATGCGGAAGACATAAGCTTCTGGATCTTATCGGAGACCTGAGGCTCGCCGGTGGCTGGCTCAAGGCCAAGGTGACCGCATTCAAGCCGGGACATACAATCAACACACGGACTGCCAAGGCCATCCGTGAGAAATCTTGCTGATAAAACACTTAGAATATGAACACAATTTCACCATTAGCGTCGGTCAGCCCGAAGGCGAAACTCGGCGACAACATTGAGATCGGTCCGTTTGCGTTCATCGATGATGACGTGGAGATCGGCGACGGATGCAAGATCCATCCGCATGCTATGATATATTCATACGTCAAGATGGGAAAGAATTGCCAGGTATTCCCAGGTGCTGTGGTAGGCGCCATCCCTCAGGATCTTAAATATGAGGGTGAGGTCACATACGTGGAGATCGGCGACAATGTCACCATCCGCGAGTGCGTGACCATCAACAGAGGTACCAAGGCAAGCGGCAAATGCGTGACGAAGATTGGCAGCAACACACTGCTTATGTCCTATGTCCATGTGGCGCACGACTGTGTTGTGGGCAATCATTGCATTCTTGTAAGCTTTGTCGGCATAGCAGGCGAGACCGTTGTTGATGACTGGGCGATTGTCGGAGGCGGAGCGAAGGCTCATCAGTTCTCCAAGATCGGATGCCACGCCATGGTCGGCGGCATGTCCAAGATCAACAAGGACATCCCTCCTTATGTTCTTTGCGGCCGCGATCCGATCTGCTATTCTGGCGTGAACATCGTCGGACTCCGCCGCCGCGGATTCTCCTCCGACGTGATCCGCAACATCAAGGACATCTACGACACGATCTATTTCGCCGGCTACAACATCACCGACGGCTGCGCCAAGGTCGAGGCCGGATTCCCTCAGAGCGAGGAGCGTGACACGATCCTGAATTTCATCAGAAGCTCGAAGCGTGGAATCATCAGGGCAAACGACTCCCACGAGAAGGGAGAATTCGAATAGGTCTGAAGAAGAGGCGGCGGTGCTGCTGAGTGTGGCCTGGTTCCCGCCGATCAGCTATTTCGCATTGATGGCTAAAGACTTCATCTTGTCTCCGGACAGGGTGAAGCCTTCTGTTGTTTACCTTGAGGCCTGCGAGCATTATCAGAAGCAATCATGGCGGAACCGTTTCCGCTACTATGCCGCCGACGGTCCTCAGAGCTTGAATTTCCCGATTGTCCATGAAAGCGGAACCCATGAGCTGCCGATCACCGAGATCAAGGTGGATTACTCGACTCCGTGGCTGATCCGCACCGAACGGGCGATTGCCTCCGCCTACGAGTCTTCCGCCTATTTTGAATATTACAAGGACGAACTCTTTGGAATCCTGGATTCACAACCAGAGACGTTGTTCGACCTTGATTTACAACTGATCAGGTTCTTCCTCCGGAAGACCGGCGTCTCGGTGGACCTGAGGATGACCGATGAATATGTCCCCGTCCGTTCCCGTGAGATTCCGTTGGATTCCGGCCGCTACGGAATGGATTACCGGGAACTCATCCACCCGAAACGTCCGGACAAGATATTGAAAGACCTGAATCTGGAAAAACCGTACTTCCAGGTCTTTGCCCGAAAGTACGGTTTCGTTCCGAATCTTTCCATCATGGACCTCCTTTTCAACGAAGGTCCGGATTCAATCTCCTATCTGAAAAACCTTTAGAATCTCCACCCGAAGGTCGCCGTGATGCTGTAGAGGTCCCTCTTGTTGAGGATCATCGGAGAAGCCAGATCTTTAAGGTAGTCAGCGTAAGGTGAGATATATTCGTCCGACAGCATAGTCAGCCTTGCCGCGATGTCCGCGAAGAACGATCCGTTTGATGAATATCCAAGGCCTACGGAGAAAGCGTTGGTTCTGTCGTTCAGCGTTGTCTTGCTGTTGCCTTCGCTGACATATTCAGGAGTCGTGGTGAAATTGTAGCCAGCGCGGACGGCGATCTCCGGCACCGGTTTGAACTCCGCTCCGACCCTTACCATGTGGGACACTCCCATACGGTTGCGGATCTCGTCATTCAGTTTCCCGTAGGTGTCGTCATTCCATCCGCCGTTCTTGCTCATGAACTTCATCGTGCTGTAGTCGGTCATCTCGTAGTCCGCGCTTAGAAGAGCCATTCCCGCGAAGGTGAACGCTGCTCCGGCGTTGAGTCTGTAAGGCGAGCGTAGTCTGTAGGAATAGTCCCCCTCAGGCGTCTTGGCCGACCCGTTGAATGAGGCGTCGGTGTAGTTGACATTGACGTCTTGTCTCCAACGTTCGTTGATTTCCATGATTGTCGGTGTCTGGACGGCTCCACCTATGCGTATCCCGTCCACAGGTCTCCAAAGAAATCCGAACTTGCCGTAGACTCCGCTTCCATCGGCCGTGTATGAGTAACGTGTACGGTAGTCGCTGAAACGAGTTATTCCTTTTTCTCCAAAGTCAATCTCGAAATTGTCAGGATTTGCGGCGGCCTCTTTGAAATACTCATCATAATTGTAGTTGAGAGATGTGACACCGAAGTTCACTCCGACGAAAAATGTCTCGCTGAAATTGAACCCGACGTTGAAAAGCGCGTCGTATTTGCTGCCGGTTACCTTGCGCCCGTAAGCCTGATTCAGAGGGCCACCGAGGGATAGGCTGTAAATGCCGTTCCCGTCTTTGTCCATGACAACGCCGTCTTTGATGTATTCCCCCTCGCCGAGTGTGTAATAACCATCATTGACTTCTTGCTCGGTGACAGGCCTGCACATTTCTGTCGCGGCTACGTAACGATAAGCGTAGTTGGGGTCAGAAGAGTTCCCGTAGTTTGCTATCGCTCCAGCCTGCGCATTTACGATGGCATTCCAAGGGGCGGGCATATTCCGGTCGTCATTCTCGTAATAGGCGTTGTCCCAAATGTCAATTTTGTTTCCCTTGCCGTCGAGGTGACCATTCAGAAAGCCCGAATGGAATCCGTCAGCGCCGACCGTCATCGCACTGATGTAACTCGTCTTGTCGTTCACCCCTCCGGCCAGCATCTTGCCGGTGAAATTGTTCGTTCCGTTGACGACGATTCCGTAAGTGATGGACTTAAGGCCGCTTCTGTTCCCTAAGTCCCAATTGAACGTGGCACCGAAGTTCGGCAAAGAGAACCGTGTCAGGTTCTTGCCCTGCTCATTGACGAACTTGTCAACTCCTCCGACAGGGTAGGCGCTGTAGGATGAGTTCATCGAACTGAGCGTGAGATTCGGCGTGATCGTGAACTGGGAGTATCCCGCCACTGCCGATCCCGCAGGATTGATACCGATTGACCCGAGGTCGCCGCCGACAGCCGTCATCGCGTTGCCCATACCGATCGACCTTGCCGTTCCGTAGTAGTTGTTCTGGCTGAATGTCAGCCCGTCGTACATAGTCTGCGCCCCGGCCGCTACAGCGGTCAACGACAAAAGCGCAGTGAATATTGCCTTTCTCATTTCAATTGTTATTAATGGTTACCTTCTTCCGCCACTGCTTCTGGAGCTGCCGCCACCGCCGTACGAACCTCCTGAGCTTCTGGATGATCCGCCGCCGGAGAAACCGCCGCCTGAGTAGCCGCTGCTACGGCTTGAGCTGCCGGAAGAATATGAACTTGAACTCCTGCTTGTGGAGTAGCTGCTTGAGCTCCTCGTCGAGCCGGATGAATAATCATTGCTGGATGAGGACCTGTAAGAAGATCCCGAAGACCTGTAGCTTCCAGAAGAACTCCTGCTGGAACTACCTGATGAGTAGCCTCCTGATGTCGTTCCGCTTGAACTTCTACTGCTTGCCGGTCTTGAGTACATCGTTGATGACGAAGATGATGAACGGCTGCTGCCGTAGGATGACCTTACGGAAGAGGATCCGGTCGAGGTTCCAAATGAGGATGAACCGCTGGATCTGACCGTACTTCCCGCTGATGACCGTACTGACGACGCTCTGTCCGCCGATGATCTGACGGATGACGATCTGGATGACGAAGACCTTACAGAAGAGGTGGCCGGTCTGTTGACCGAGGATATTGATGACCTTGTGCCGCTTGTGCGTCCGCCAAGGCTTGAAGACCTTGTGGTAGTCGCTGACATTGAGGATCTTGTTGATCCGATGCCGCTTCTTGATCTGGTCATTGAGGAACTTCTCACTCCGGCGCTCCTTGAAGAGGACCCGATTCCGCTTCTTCTGCTTGAGCCGGTTGTGCTAAGACGTGGAGTGTAAACCCGTCCGCTGCCAGGACCGAAGAAGTCACGGTCGTAGTGGTGATGATGGCCGTAGCCCCAGCCTCCGTAGTACCACGGATCGTACCATCCGCCGTACCAGCCTCCATACCATCCGCCGTACCATCCGCTATAGTACCAAGGATCCCGGTACCATGGGTCGTACCATCCGCTGTAATACCACGGACTGCCCCATCTCCAGGAATATCCATAATACCAAGGGTCGTAGTGCCACGGTGAGTACCAACCACCGTAGTACCAAGGATTCGCGCCCCAATAGATTGACGTGTAGAAAGGACGGTTCCAGGAATACCATGACGTCGCGTACCAAGGCTGGTAGGCTGCCCAGATGTCCCATCCATTGTCGTAAAGGTAAACGGATGTGGTGTTGTTAGTGTTGTTGAAGTCTATTCTCGCCGCTTTGTTCTCAGGGATGAACAGAGTGTCAACCTTCTCACCGCTTTTCATGAAGATAGGTGAGTTCTTGGTCTTGGCTACCAGAAGATCCGTCTCTTCCTCGTTGGCTGATTCGACGGCTTCCCCGGCTTGGATCCTGGCCTTGGAGGTATAGTAGATTCCATCCTGATACTTCTGTCTGGAAGCATCACTGGCATACTGCGCCGCTGAACCGCACGAAGTCAGTGCCAGAAGCGCCGAGATAAAGAGGATTGTGCGTGTTTTCATTTCTGAATCTCCTATATTTAACAATAAATTCGTAACTTCGTGGCCGTATCCAAAGGTGTCGGCCACACAAATGTTCTCTAGTGAACAAAATCCATACCTTTCGGAATATTGCACAATAATAAGAATAATTGACAAAAACAGCAAAGAGTATATGGCAAAGGAAGTGACAAAAAGGTCTGAGAACTATTCTCAGTGGTACAACGATCTGGTTGTTAAGGCGGACTTGGCGGAGCAGTCCGCCGTCAGGGGATGTATGGTCATTAAGCCTTATGGCTATGCGATCTGGGAGAAGATGCAGCACGCTTTGGACACAATGTTCAAGGAGACCGGCGCTGTGAACGCCTATTTCCCGCTTTTCATTCCTAAGTCGTTCTTCAGCAAGGAGGCCGAGCACGTGGCAGGATTCGCCAAGGAGTGCGCCGTCGTCACCCATCACAGGCTTATGAACGACCCTGACGGAAAGGGCGTTGTCGTGGATCCGTCCGCGAAGCTTGAAGAGGAGCTGATCGTGAGACCTACTTCCGAGACGATCATCTGGAGCACCTACAAGAACTGGATCACCTCGTGGAGGGATCTTCCTATCATGTGCAACCAGTGGGCGAACGTTGTCCGCTGGGAGATGCGTACGAGGCTTTTTCTCCGCACCGCCGAATTCCTCTGGCAGGAGGGTCACACGGCTCATGCCACATCGCAGGAGGCTCAGGAAGAGGCACAGAGGATGGTAGGTGTGTACGCCAGGTTCGCCCGGGACTTCATGGCTCTGCCGGTGATCGTGGGGCACAAGAGTCCTAACGAGAGGTTCGCCGGAGCTCTTGACACCCTCACCATCGAGGCGATGATGCAGGACGGGAAGGCTCTCCAGGCCGGAACATCTCATTTCCTCGGCCAGAACTTCGCCAAGTCGTTCGATGTGAAATATACAGACAAGGAAGGCCTGCAGCAGTACGTGTGGGCCACATCCTGGGGCGTTTCCACGAGGCTTATGGGAGCCCTCGTGATGGCTCACGGCGATGACAACGGACTTGTCCTTCCGCCGGCTCTGGCCCCTATCCAGGTCGTTATGGTTCCGATCTACAAGACCGAAGAGGATCACACGAAGATCTTGGACAAGATGGCTCAGTTGAAGAAAGCCCTTGAGGCCGAAGGACATACTGTCAAGATTGATGACCGTGACACCCTGCGTCCGGGATTCAAGTTCGCCGAGTGGGAGCTCAAGGGAGTCCCTGTACGTCTGGCTATGGGACCTCGTGACCTGGAGAACGGCACTGTAGAGGTTCACAGAAGAGACACCCTGGAGAAGCAGACTGTCGCCCTTGAGGGGCTTGACAAGTCGATCGCCGCCCTTCTGGACGACATCCAGAAGACCATCTACCAGAAGGCGTTCGACTTCCGCGCGTCACACGTTGAGAAGTGCGACGACTGGGAGGAGTTCAAGGCCAAGATCGGCACAGGCAAGTTCCTGCTCTGCCATTGGGACGGCACGGCCGAGACCGAGCAGAAGATCAAGGACGAGACCAAGGCCACGATCCGCTGCATCCCTGTGGACAGCTTTGTCTGCGAGGAGGAGGGCAAGGACATCTACTCCGGCAAGCCTTCAAAGCAGAGGGTGGTGTTTGCCATCTCATATTAAATGAATATAATAAACTGACTATGAATGTGAAATCAATAAGACGCGCTGTGTTGCTGTCTGTGGCTCTCGCTCTCGTGTCTCTCGCTGCGCCGGCGCAGACGGACACGACATGGAGAAACGCCCAGTCAGCCGCGGCCGCCGCCGCAAAGCTTCTGACACAGACAGAGGAGACAAAGGTCGTGGCTCCGAAACCGGACTATTGGAACAAGTCGTTGATGACGAACCTGAACTTTGTCCAGAGCAGTTTCACCAATTGGGCGAAGGGAGGTTACAACAACTACGCCCTCAGCACCTACATCGACGGCAACGCCAACTGGAAGAAGGACGAGATGTATTGGAACAACCGTCTCCAGCTGGATTACGGTTTCCTTTACTCCGCCGACAAGCCGATCATCCAGAAGAACAAGGACCGGATCCTGTTCGAGAGCACTTGGGGCTACAAGGCAACAAAGACTTTGAACTACTCCGCCAAGTTCACGTTCCTCAGCCAGTTCGCCAACGGTTACAACTATCCTACCCCTGCAGTGGAGGAGGACAAGGAACCTTCCGGCAAGGACTGGAGGAACGCCCGTGTGCTCAAGTCCAGCATCTTCTCTCCGGGAACGGTCAATCTCGGTCTTGGTATTGACTGGGTGCCAAGCAAATGGCTGACGGTCAATATGGCGCCTATCACAGGAGGCTTCACAATCGTCGGAAGCGAGAAGCTGCGAAAGAACTATGGTATGGGGAGGAAGAAGAAGTACGAGGATACCGAGGTCTATCCGGACGCCAAGGATGACAAGAACATCTACTACACGACTGGAAACTATTACAAGCCCGCCCGTTTCGAGTTCGGTGCGCAGTTGACTGCTGACGCCAAGCTCAAGATCAATGACAATTTCGAGGGCTCGACGCATCTGCTCCTGTTCTCAAACTATCTGAAGAATCCGAAGAACATCCGTGTGAACTGGGACACCCGCATGATGTGGAAACTCAACAAGTTCTTCTCGCTGAACATCACGACGAACCTCATCTACGATGACACTGTCCTCGTCACGGACAAGGACGGCAATGTCGGCAGGAGGGTGCAGTTCGCGCAGGCTCTCCAGTTCGGCTTCACGTACACGTTCGCAAGCAAGAAATAAAATTCCTGAATATGCAGGAACGTTTTGACAGAATCCTGAAAGGGCTGCTTCCTGATGGAGAGGCGGTTCTATTGGCTGTCAGCGGCGGGGTTGACTCGATGTGTATGGCGGAGCTGTTTCTCAATTCCACCGCCAAGGTGCGTTTCGCGTTGGCTCATTGCAATTTTCATCTGAGGGGAGAAGAGAGTGATTCGGATGAGGCTCTTGTCAGGGAATGGGCCGAAAGCCACGGCGTGATATTCATAAAGAAAGATTTTGACACCAAGGAATATGCCGCTTCGAATGGCGTGAGCATCGAGATGGCGGCGAGGGAGCTGCGTTACACTTGGTTCGCGGAGGTCTGTCGGGAGCGAGGAATTGCCGCTTTGGCTGTCGCTCACAATGCCAACGACAATGCGGAGACGATGATACTGAATATGTTGCGCGGCACGGGGGTGAAAGGAATGACCGGAATGCGCGGTAGTTCTCTTTTGCCGGGTTCGGATGCTCGGCTCATCCGGCCGCTGCTTGGTTTTACGAGGAAGGATATTCATGAATATGCTGTCTCGCACGGTTTGCAGTGGCACGAGGACAGCACCAACGCTGATTCCGCCTACAAGCGCAACTGCATCCGTAACGAGGTGTTCCCGCTTTTTGAGAGGCTGAATCCGTCTTTTCTGACTACCCTGAACGAGGATATGGAGCGGTTCGCTCAGGTTCAGTCTGTGGCGGATGAATATGTCCGTTCGGTCTCGGCGGAGATTGCGCGGCTTGAGGATAATGGCCTTCCTGTTATCGAGCGTCAGAAACTTACATCGAAGAAGGATTGGGAATATGTCCTTTTCCGTCTTCTGGAGCCTTTCGGCTTCACTTCCTCCGTGGTCGCTGATCTTGTCTCGGTTCTGAAAAGTGACGGTACCGTCAGTGGCAGGACGTTTGTTGCCCATGAATATCTTGCCGTGACTTCGGCCAAGGAAATCAGTGTTTTTAGGATTGGGAATCGGGATGGAAATCGTCAGGACGGTCACTTCGGCAAGCTCTGTGACCGAGCCGCTCCTTTCGCGGAGCCTGCCGCATCGGTCGCAGAGCCTGTCGAAACGACTGGCATAGCCATCGAAGCGACTGTCATAACCATCGAAGGTCCAGGAACATATTCATTGAATGGAGTAAAATTCTCCGTCTCGTTATCTGACGATGTGAGGAATGTTAGGACAGTCGCTGGCGAGACAAAATCCGACACGGCCGGAATTCCGTTCCCATTCACGGTAAGGCATTGGAAGAACGGTGACTGGATGCGTCCTTTGGGAATGAGAGGCCGCAAGAAACTCAGCGACATATTCGTTGACCTGAAGTTCAGCCTTACGGAAAAGAAAAAAGCCCTCGTCATCGCTGACGAAGGCTCTCATGTTCTTGCATTGGTAGGTCATCGCATTGATGACTCCGTGAAGGTGACAAAGGACACATCCTCCGTCACCGTGATCCGTCTTATCTGATCTCGATCTCGAACGGCATTCTTGCGAAGACAAGGTCGCCTTGGCCTTTCGCCCAGGTTCTCTGCCAGTCAAGCAGATTCCTGGCCACTCCCTCCAGCGGAGTTCCGGCCAGCGCGTTCGCCATGGCCTCCTCCGGGTTTGTGGTCTTGCCGAACTGCTGCAGCAACTGCTCCATCACCGTCAAAGGCTTAGGATAACTTACGATGCCCCAGTTCTCTACCTCGGCGTCTCCGGCCATGGAACCCGCATACCTTATCGCATCCTCCAAAGTTCCGATCTCGTCCACGAGGCCGATCTTAAGAGCGTCGGCTCCGGTCCAGACGCGACCTTGCGCGATGTTGTCCACCGCATCAAACGTCATGTCTCGCCCCCCGGCCACTATGCTGACAAAGCTATTGTAGATGTCATCCACATAGACCTGCATCCAGGCGGTCTCCTCCGCGTCGAACGGCCTTGTCAGCGAAAGCATGTCGGAATGCTTGTGGGACTTTACAGGAACCATGTTGACGTGAGCGATGTCCTTCAAGGTCTTCCCGAACTCAGGGATGGCGGAGAACACACCGATCGAACCGGTGAGAGTCGTCGCGTTTGAGAATATGTGGTCGCAGCTGTTGGAGATCCAGTAACCGCCGGAAGCGGCATAGTCACCGTAAGAGGCGATGACCGGCTTGACTGCTCTGGTGAGGTCGATCTCTTCCTTGATCTTGCTGGCAGCCAGCACTGTACCGCCAGGAGAGTTGACCCTGAACACGACAGCCTTGACGGTTGAGTCCGCCCTTACCTTGGCGATGATGCCGGCGAAACGGTCGCCGCTGATGTTGTTCGGGTCATCCTGCTCAAGGATATTCCCGTTGGCGTAGATGACGGCGATGTTTTTCTTGGCGGTCAGGTTCGGCGTTGCCTTGGCGGCGGCATAGTCGCTGAACGGGATGAATTTCACATCCTTGTAGCTGTCCTTGCCGGCCAGGTCGGCGAGTTTCCCCTTATATTCCTCAACGGAGAGAGCCTCGTCGGCGAGGTTGTGGCTCACCATATCTTCAGGAAGGGCTATGGAAAGGTGATCGATGAAGTAGTTGAGTGAGTCCACGCTCACACCCCTGCTCCCTGCGGTCTCCGCGGCCACCGTTTCCCACATGGAGTCGATCATCGCCTGGTTCTGCTCCATATTCTCAGGGCTTGGCGCGTTCTTGACGTACATTTCGCCGGCACTCTTGTACTTGCCGTGGCGGATGAGCTGGTAGTTTACACCGAGCTTGTCGAGCAGATCCTTGAGAAACAACATGCTCCCGCTTATTCCCAACATAAAGTTGTTGCCGCCGTGATGCCTCGTCGTGTAGATCTTGTCGGCCACTGACGCGAGGTAGTAGCTTCCGGATGTGAACGCCTCGCCATATGCTATCACTGCCTTGCCGCTCTTCCTGAAATCTGTGAGGGTCTTGCGGAGTTCCTCCAGTTTGGTAAGGCTGGTGGAGGCGCCGTCTGTCTTTACGAGGATGTACTGCACACCCGGATCCTCGGCGGCTTTGTGGATTGCCTTGACGGCATCGTGAAGTCCGACCAAAGCGATCTCTCCGCCTTGGATGGAGGTGAGCGGGTTGCTTTCCTGAGTCTGTTCAGTGATCTCGAATTTAGACATGTCCATCAGCAGGACACCCTCCTTGGGAATAACGGCGCCGGAGCCTCCGGAGAATGAAGCCGCAGAGGCAATCATTGAGCCGAGCATCATAAAGAACATGATGAACTTCACGATGCCCCAGATGAACAGGCCGCACAGCACGGCCAGCACCCATTTGACGAATTCTTTTGTGTTCATATAGCCTGAAAACGTTTTGGTTTCTTCTTCATGAGAATTAAATGCAAATTTAAGCATTTTCATAATAATCAATCACGATATTCTTTCATAAATCGCCTCACATTTGTGACATCACGGCAAAAGATGCAGGTGCAATGTTGCCAGGATGTCCTGGACTTGTTCGTACACCAGAAGTGCGTTTCCTGTACTAATGATATGTCTTGGCTTATCTGGTACACCAGCAATGCTCTTCCTGTACCAATTATACATTTGGTACGCAAATGTCTTTCCTTACTTTTTCTGTTATAACGGTAGGATGCACAGATGTAAAAACCGGAAATTGTGGGTATATAAAACCGACGTTTGTGGAATCATTGCTGCAAATCTTGCGAAGGTGCAAGCCTTTGAATGTCGATGGTCAGAGACTCGTGAAGAGGTGGGATAACTTTGCGGTAAAATGATTATTTTTGTGAGGTAATCGCTCATTAGAGGGCGTTAATCTGTCTTGTGAGACCATTCGGAATATTCATCAGACTGGTTGTGGCGGTTGTTGCCGCAATAGTGTTCTTCTCCTGTGCGGACAGTGAGGCGAGACGGATTATGGACTCCGCCGAGGACGTTATGTGGACGAGACCTGACAGTGCGTTGGCTGCGTTGGAGTCAATCGACACACTGAACCTTAGGACTAAGGCACAGCGCGCGAGGTACTCGTTGATGTACACAATGGCTCTTAACAGGAATTGGATAGACACGGCGGATCTTCGCGTCATACAACCCGCCGCAAGGTACTACGAGCGTCACGGCTCCAAAGACGACAAGATGAAGGTGTACTATTATCTTGGGACTGTTTATCATAGTGCGGATGACCTTGATTCCGCAATAGAGAGCTATATCAGAGCGAAGGAATATTCTACTGGTTCGGACAACTATATGTTCAGAGGATTAATCAGTTCCGCCATTTCTGATGTCTATGCACAGAACAATAATTATTATGAAAGTATTTCATATAGTGAGGAGGCTTGTGACTATTTCTCGCGAGCGAATGATGCTTTTCGTCTTTGGAACACGACAGGAGTTTTGGCTTGTTATTATTCGAACATTCAGGATTGGACTAAGGCGGATAGCCTTTATACAGTATTCTTTTCTCAGCCGGTTCGTGACACTTCTATCTATGCATTGCACTTGATGAGTCTGGCTTTTAATAACTACTTTAAACCAGATTCAAACCCTCAAGAGTCCATTGACTTGTTTAATAAAGCCACTCTGGAATTCGGGAAAAAACCATCGTTTCTCGATTATTGTGTCTATGCCGGTGCTTCTGAACTTTTAGGAGACAAAGAGACCGCTGATGATATAATCAGTCAATTGGCAAATAGCGGGATGGATTCTACTACATTAAATATTTGGCGTTACAGAATATTCAAACATAGAGAAGATTATAAAACGGCATTGAGTCTACTTGAGCGATCAATAACAGATCGGGATTATGAGGTCCTGCAAACTGTGAAACAGTCAGTCGCTTTGGCAGAATCCGACTATTATGAAAACAAGTCTTTACTGTTGGATAGCGAGCGGAAGATACAAAGCTTGGAAAAATGGATTGTATCACTCTTTTGCTTGCTGGTGATTGCATTCGCAGTTGTGTTTTATTCCATTGTGGGTAAAAAATGGCGTAGTCAGTTGGAGGAGATGGTGTCTGTCAATGATGAGGTAAACCAACGGCTTAACGAAGTTCTTCTTTGCGAGGCGGGACATCTGCGTTCAATAGATTCACTTGTGTCAACGAATGAACAGGCTAAAAAGGAAATAGAGACCTTGTCATGGAAACTGTCTGCTGCAGGTAAGGAGTCCATGGTTGTTAATTTGAGGAGTAAGTATGTAGAGGCGAATAAGCGGCAGTACCGCCAACTGAATGAACTGTGTCATAAATATCTGGAGGCAGGCATGTCATCCAGAGGTGGGAAAGACAAGATATATGCTGAGGTGAAAAGAATTCTGACAATACTAGATGAACCTAACCAAAAAGCTCTTGAGTCAATGCTTGATGACAATTTAGAGGGTATAATGACAAAACTGAGGATGGCGATGCCGGATGTGACCGAGAAGGATTTCCGGTTTATAGCCTTTTTAATTCTTGGCTTTGACACTAAAACTATTGCCAGAATAATGGGTTACAATGCAAGTACAGTCTATACGAAGCGCTATAATTTCAAGAACCGAATCTCAAAATTGAATTGCGAAGAGAGCAATTTCTTTATGGAATTTATATCATGATGTATGTAACTACTTGAAAATGTTGCTGTTGTAAAATCTTTTAATTTGCTTGATGCTTATTAAAGGATTGATAATTAGTCATTTATTGATTGAAAAGTGAAAAACTGATTTTCAATGCTTTCTTGAATTAGTTGAAACTCAATGGTTTGCCCTTCGGATAAAGTGAAACTATTTTTCATTGGATTCAAATTCGTTTTACATAACTTTGCAATTGTTAAAACGATGCAAACTTTGTGTATTATGAAAAGAATCCTTACTACTCTGATGGCAATTTTACTGATGTGCCTAACCGGCTTATCCTTTGCGGACGAAGTCACAAAAATTATTATCATTGAGAAACCCATCGTCAGTGAAGGTAATAAAAACGTCAATCGTGCTCCAGCCAAGCCTCAAATCGAAGGTTATTATTCTTCTTTTACATGTAGCCTTGAACTTGTTTTCACATCAAATATCGGGATGGTCACGGTGTCGCTGGAGAATCAGACCACAGGAGAAACCCAAGACCATGTCGGTAACAGTGCCTTAGGACAGATGATAATGCCGATCGAATCAAATTCTGCATACCGAATGGATATCGTGACAGATACCGGGCGGACCTTTTATGCTATATTCTTTGTTGGAGGTGAGGATGAAAATCCTGACGTGCTCAATTTGAGATGTAAATGATATGTTATCGCGAAATCATATAGTGTAGGTGAACTGATCACCATAAGTTTAACTTAAATCTCTTTTTTTGATATGAAAAAAGGAATATTGTGGGCAGTGTCGGTTCTTTTACTGATATGCTCTGGCGCATCAGTTATATCCTTGTCTAAGGCATCTTCTTCAGACTTATTCAAGGCAAATGTGGTGGCATTGGCGAATGATGCTAACGAATCATCTATCGGTGAGACCATAAGAGAGGTGCTTGGATGCCCTGGTGGTCAAAACAAATGTTTTACTGGATCAGTGAAAGTTGGACCTGTCGAGACATCTGGCACATGGTATTTACCATAAATAGTAGATTGTACAGCATAGCTAAGCATGTTTGGCTATGCTGTATAATTCCCATTATTTCTTTTGCTTGCGCAAGAGAAGAGGTTGATTTGCTGAAATCATTTGATGATGCGAAAAAACTGTCTCCCGACATGACGGTCGAAGGTATTATTGATAGTGAGCCTTTTGGATTTGCTGTGAGGGATTCCATCGCCTTCTTCTATAGTTCAATGATGGGTGAGGATCAGCTTTTGGCCGTGAACATGAATGACAACAAGCGGTACACGGCATTGAAGATAGGCCGTGGCCCGGGTGAGGCGATTCACGTCAATTCGATAGCATTGTCAGGAGACACCCTTAACGTTGAGGCGGAACCTGAAATGACGCTTCAATATAGGATTGACCGTATTCCTGAGACATTGCTGAAGCCATTCAATGTGATCGAACATCCTGGAGTGTTGGGTCGTGGGGAGATGACAGCCTTTTTGCATAACTATGATGATCCTGAGAACTCAACGATGTATGCCTCCATTCCGAGGAACGACTCTACAGTAGTGTTCTGGGGGAAGTTCCCTGAAGGAGACAAAATGGAGTATCCTGCTTTTGACGAATCGAAGCAAACCGCCTATCAAGGGCATCTTGTCATTTCTCCGGATTGTACAAAAGCCGTGTTTGTCTTTTACTATGCGATAGGGTTTGATGTGTTGGATCTTGGCGAACATACTGTCCGGCACTTCTTCTGGAAACATCCACAGGTGAATATTCAATATATCGACATGCTTAGTGTCAACTTGGTAAAAGGGACAGATGGTTGGCAGAGAGGTTTTTGCGATGCCGGCGTCACAGATAAACATATCTATCTTTTGTATAAAAATACAGATGCTTCGTTTGTGTTGGTATATGATTGGGATGGAGAGCCTGTCAAAGCGTATTCGTTTGAGGAAGAGGTTATTAAGATATTTGTGGAACCAACGGGGACAAAGTTATATACATTGTCCGCCGATGAAGATTCCAACTGCGACCTGAACATCTACACCCAGATTTAACTGTTTCAGTGGGTGAACAATCGCAAGGTGGTTGTTTATCCGTAGTGTGAAGGGTTTTATGAGAAAAGGGGTAATAATATTACTAAGTCTGTTGATGGTTGTGTCGTGCAAAGGCACAAAGAGTGACTGTGCGGTTGACAGGACCATTGAATGCAGGGAGTCGCAGATACGGCCGGATATTCCTGAATATGTCAAAGAGGTTACTTTTCTTCCATTGGAGGCGGGAGACATCACGTTGCTGGGTTCTGTGGATAAGGTGGCTTTTTATAATGATCTGATTTATATCGCTGACTATAGCTCCCGGAAGATTCTGGCCTATGATATGAACGGCAAGCTTTGTTTCGTCCTTGACAGGCAGGG
Organism: uncultured Alistipes sp.; assembly: GCA_900544195.1. Taxonomy (GTDB): domain Bacteria; phylum Bacteroidota; class Bacteroidia; order Bacteroidales; family UBA932; genus Cryptobacteroides. The sequence continues at coordinate 33,118 of UQUJ01000031.1, forward strand.
CAGAGGGCCTGGTGAATATCTTGAGGTCAAAAGTTTCACGGTGGACTCTGATAACCTTTACGTTTTGGACAATATCGGCAAGAAGTTGCTTGCCTATGATCCGTTGACGGGGGAATATAAAGCATCCAGAGAGATGCCTATAGTCGCTTGGGACGTTGAGGTGCTGTCAAATGGCGACCTTATTTTCGCGTTTGTCACCGCGGGCGGAAAATGCTCAAAAGAGCAACCGCCATATCGCTTGTTTGTGACAGACAATGATTTGAATATCAAAATACAGATGCTTGGCTATGGCGAAAAAGAAGGCTCAGATGCCTTCGGCTATGGTCGTTTTTTCTCCACTTACAGGGACAAGATCTTGTTCTGCTCCTACGGCAACGACGCATATTATGTTCTGGATCGTGGCAATGGTGAGATCATTGAAACAGTCGGGATTGATTTCGAGAATAAAGCATCCCGTAAAGACAAGAATGATGTGTCCCTAATAAACAGCTTCACGCATTTGGGCTCTGTGCCGATTGTTTGCGGAGATTATCTTTTTTGTGACATCACGACAAAAGATGCCGGTGGCGGTTATTGCCTTTATGGCTCAAACACAAAAGGTTTTGTCTCCAATCCGGAAAATGGAGGCCGGAACTGTATGCTGGAACCAGTTTGCAGCTATGCCGATTCTTTCGTGAGTGTGCTTGAGGACAGGGATATGTATGACTTTATCGTCTCCACAGGCTTCCAGAAGGCCGGTGAGGATGCCGAGAATGCTCTTGACAGCGGTTCTCTGGTTCTTCTGTTTTATCATATGATATGAGTTCGGACCCGCGGTTGGTTGTGAGAAACCATGCGCACCTGGAACCGCATCCGATTGACAGTGATAGAGTTGGCACTCCAGGTGCGAGCGGATTCGCACACCTGAGAGTTGGTGGTTTCGCTACAGGGCGTTCTATTGGCACCTAAGACTTCCAGGTGTGAAAAACTCCGCGCACCTGGAATCGCATCCGATTGACAGTGATAGAGTTGGCACTCCAGGTGCGAGCGGATTCGCAAGGACAAAGGATGGCTTCTGGCTTTATTATTCCTACCTTAAGAATCCTGACAATAACAGCCTCATTCTTGTCAATGAAGAAATGGATCACCTTTTGAAAGGCTTTTTCCCGGCAAAGGAGCCTTTCCCGGTGTCTTTAAGCTCTGGCTTCACCTCTTGGGCCGGGAAGGAATATTTCTACTTCCCTCAATCAAACGTCCTGTATTCATTGGATGGAACTGAGGCGCGCCCTTACATTGAATTTGATTTCGGAGAGCGGACATTGCCATATTCAAAAATAATGA
>UQUJ01000032.1 GCA_900544195.1 uncultured Alistipes sp.
GACGGAGACGCTTACGGCCACGGTGAGGCCCGACAACGCGGACAACCGGAAGGTGGCGTGGAGTTCGGACAAGACTGAGGTCGCCACGGTCGACGGTGCCGGCAAGGTGACTGCCGTGAAGGCCGGCGAGGCTGTGGTCACTGTGACGACCGAGGACGGCGGGAAGACGGCGACCTGCAAGGTGACGGTGAAGGCCAAGGCGGTAAACGTGACGGAGGTCACTCTGGACAAGACGGAGCTGACCCTGACCGAGGGCGAGACGGAGACGCTTACGGCCACGGTGAGGCCCGACAACGCGGACAACCGGAAGGTGACGTGGAGTTCGGACAAGACGGAGATCGCCACGGTCGACGGCGCCGGCAAGGTGACTGCCGTGAAGGCCGGCGAGGCTGTGGTCACTGTGACAACCGAGGACGGCGGGAAGACGGCCTCCTGCAAGGTGACGGTGAAGGCCAAGGTGGTTCCGGTGACCGGCGTGGAGGTCAATCCGTGGGCGGTGACCCTGTCCGTACGCGGCACCTCCAAACTCTCTTACACGATCAGACCGGCGGACGCGACCAACCAGAATGTGAAATGGGAGTCAGAATCACCGTCCGTCGCGACAGTTGATTCCGAAGGCAACGTGCAAGGCGTCGCCGCCGGAACGGCGAAGATCTGCGTGACAACCGAAGACGGCGGCTTCAAGTCCTACTGCACGGTCACCGTGAAAAAAGCGGAATCAAAATTCGAGGTTGGCGGACTGTGGTATGAATATTTTTATGATCCAAACCTGGCAAGGGTGATTCCCGATCCTGACGGAAGCAAATACGGCGGGAATATCTCCATCCCCGGACAGATTGAATATGGCGGGATCACATATTCGGTCGTTCATATAGGAAGCCGCGCGTTCTACGAGTGTGCAGATCTTAAGTCAGTGACCCTTGGCGAAGGGATTGAATACATTGACGCCTGGGCTTTCTATAATTGCCCAAATCTCGAAAGGATAACATTCTCCTCCACGATGAATTCGTTCGACACTGGCAATCCGGTGTTTGAACGCTGTCCGAAACTCGAGATAGTCACAACACCTAAGGCCTCGGAAAGCCAGCTGTATTATTTCTACACCCACGACGGGGCGTTGTATAGGCACTGCTATTATTCAGCAGATACTGGAGAGACAGAAGTACTCTCCTGGCTTCCTGAAAAGACCACCGGCGTGTTCGCCATCAAGGATGGCGTGGAGGTTATTGATCGTTATTCGCTTACTTTCACGGGTATCGACAAGATCATCATCCCGGAATCAGTAAAGTATATCGGGTCAAGATTCTTTAATGACTCCAAAACCCCTCTTGAGATCGAGTTGAACTGGAGAACGAAAGAGGACATCGACAGGATTTACACGATAGAGTCGGATCCTTCGAGCTTCTTTTTCTTCCGCACAGACCGCTCAGCCGTCAAGGTCACCGTCCCGAAAGGCACCAAGTCTCTCTATGAGTCGCACTGGCTCTGGTCTCACCTCGGTGGCATCGAGGAGCGCCCGTAGAGTCCCCGTAGAGTTCCCGTAGAGTTCCCGTAGCGCACGACAGCTCCGAGGTTGTCTCGTGAGTGAAAAGCCGCGTTCTGCTCACGAAAGGGTCTTCCGAGGTTGTCTCGTGAGCGAAACAGCGCGATCTGCTCACGGTAGTGTCTTCCGAGTCGTTCTCGTGAGCGAGACGGCGCGTTCTGCTCACGGAAGGGTCTTCCGAGGATGTCTCGTGAGCGAAACAGTGCGATTTGCTCACGAAAAGGTCTGCCAAGGATGTCACGTGAGCGAGACGGCGCATTCTGCTCACGGAAGGGTCTGCCAAGGTCGTCTCGTGAGCGAGACGGCGCGTTCTGCTCACGGGAGAGTCTTCCGAGGTTGTCTCGTGAGCGAAAAGCCGCATTCTGCTCACGGAAGAGTCTTCCGAGGTTGTCTCGTGAGCGAAACGGCGCATTCTGCTCACGGGAGAGTCTGCCGAGGTTGTCTCGTGAGCGAGACAGCGCGTTCTGCTCACGGAAGGGTCTTCCGAGGTCGTCTCGTGAGCGGAACGGCTCGATCTGCTCACGGGAGAGTCTGCCAAGGTTGTCTCGTGAGCGGAACGGCGCGTTCTGCTCACGAAAGAGTCTGCCAAGGATGTCTCGTGAGCGGAACGGCGTGTTCTGCTCACGAAAAGGTCTGCCAAGGATGTCTCGTGAGCGAAAAGCCGCATTCTGCTCACGAAAGAGTCTTCCGAGGTTGTCTCGTGAGTGAGACGGCGGGTTCTGCTCACGAAAGGGTCTGCCGAGGTTGTCTCGTGAGTGAAACGACGCGTTCTGCTTACGGGAAGGGTCTTCCGAGGTCGCCTCGTGAGCGGAACGGCGCGTTCTGCTCACGGAAGGGTCTTCTGAGGTTGTCTCGTGAGCGAGACGGCGCGTTCTGCTCACGAAAAGGTCTGCCAAGGATGTCTCGTGAGCGAGACGGCGGGTTCTGCTCACGGAAGGGTCTTCCGAGGTTGTCTCGTGAGCGGAACGGCGTGTTCTGCTCACGGAAGGGTCTGCCGAGGTTGTCTCGTGAGCGAAACAGTGCGATTTGCTCACGAAAAGGTCTTCCGAGGTTGTCTCGTGAGTGAGACGGCGCGTTCTGCTCACGGAAGGGTCTTCCGAGGTTGTCTCGTGAGTGAAAAGCCGCATTCTGCTCACGGGAGGGTCTGCCGCTGTGCTTCCGGGCGACGGAAAGGCGCGGAAGTGTTGCCCAAGCGTGTCGTACTGTTCTCTTGGGTGACGATATTGGGTTAAAATGTTGCCTGAGGTGGGTGTGTGGGATCACATCGTAGTACATCACCGTTGTGATGCGCCGTGGAACTGCACCGTTGGGACGCACTGTAGGGCTGCACCAGGGCTTCTACCTTATGTGGCTATACCATGTGGAGGGCGGAGAAGAGGCAGCGGTAGGCGGCGGCTTTCTTGTCGAGTGAGAGGGGATAGGCTCGGGAGGAGGATGGCATGCGGTAGAGGCGCATCGGACGGCCTTCGAAATGGAATTCGGAATATTCCCCGGTGGCTGGTGGGGTGGCGCCGAAGGTTTGGCAGAGGGTGTCGGTGGCTTTCTCGCCGGTGGTTACAATGGCTTGGCACTGAGGAATCTGCCTTAGCAGGGCGGGGATGTCGGTCGGGGTCACTACCTCCAGGAACTTGTCGGAGGCGTTGTCTTTCAGGCGGCGGACGGCGGTGGCGGTGTCGTACATCGCTATGCCGGTTCCGGTGCAGAAATCCACTATGTCATCCAGTCTGAATTTCTTGGCGGCAACGTCCACGAAACGGTTCTTGTCGTTGAAAAATATCAGACCCATAATCCGCCACATGTCGTTGATGAAATTCGGGTAGTAAAAATCTATGCTCCAGCGCTTGGATTGGGGCGGGAAACTGCCCAGCATCAGCACCTTGGCATTAGCCGGCAGGAATGGCTCGAAAGGATGCCGCTCAACGGGAATTGGATTGCGGTCTGGAAACGACTCGTATGTGTTTAATCTTTCGATGGTTGAGCCTACATTTTCGGCCTCAGGGCTTGCGGTTTGGCAAAGTCCGCCAACCACCGAAGCGCCCGAAACAATGGTGTTGTTACGGCAAGTCGCTTTTTCGGCCTCAGGGCTAACGGTTTGGCAAAGTCCGCCAACCACCGAAGCGCCCGAAACAAAGGTGTTGTTACGGCAGGTCGCTTTTTCGGCCTCTGAACTTGTCGAAGCGATTAAAGTTTCTCCGGTCACTGAGTCTGCTGAAGTGACCGGAGAAACAGCTTTCAATCCTTTTTGAATATTCATTACTTGGCGGCTGAGCCAGCGGAACCGGCTGTGCCTGCATCGTCAGCTGAGCCAGCGGAACCGGCTGTGCCTGCATCGTCGGCTGCGCCAGCGGAACCGGCTGCACCGGCATCATCCGCTGCACCGGCGGCGTCGGCGGCACCTTCGACGAAGGCGACGACCTCACCTTTGGCGACCTTGTCACCCTGCTTGCCGAGGGTGGCAACTATGCGGCCGTCAACGGCGGGAACCAGTTCCTCCATTCCGTAATATGTCTGCACGAAGCCTATGCCTTTTCCGGCCTTGACCTCTGTGCCGGCGATCGGCGCTACGGAATCGTCCTCCACATCGACCTGCCAGAGAAGCTGACCCTTGGCCGGAGCCTGGACAGGAACGGCGTGAGGATAGCGCCTGGCATATTCATCCACATCGAACTTCGGCATCTCGACCACAGGACGCACCACCTCGATCGGGGCGTTCGCCTTGGCCTTGAGGTCGGCCAGCTCGGCGTTAAAACGCTCTTTGGCCACGCCGCTCCGATAGTCCCTGTACTGGCGCTCGTGCATCGCGAACTCGAAGAGTTCCTCCTCGTCCTGACCTTCGTCCCAGCCCTCTTCCTTCATCATCTGACGGAATTTCGGAAGCTCGTCCGGGTACATCTCCTGAGGGTCGCCGGTGTAGAACTCCATGCCTTTCTCCTTGGCGAGCTGTACGATCTCCGGAGCGAGCTCTCCAGGGAGGCGGCCCATCTTGCCGAGGATCATGTTCCAGGTGTCCTTGTCGATCGTGGTCCAGCGAGGCTTGCCGTTCAGAAGGTTCAGGAGGTTCATCAGCGCGGTGTTCTTGGTGTACTGGCTGAACGGAGTCACAAGTGGCGGGAATCCAAGACGCGGCCAGACATATTCAACCTCCTGGAACAGCTTGACCATCAATGTGTCGAGGCTGATCTCAGGACGGCCGTGCGCTCTTTCGGCGGCGTTGATCGCGCCTTGGAAGCCCTTAAGGTCGGCCATCATCGAGCCCATCATTCCGCCCGGCAGGCCGCAGCCCACGAGCAGCGAGCTCATCTTGGCGTTGGAAGGGTTGATCCAGTAGCCGAGGAAGTCGTCGATAAACTTCTGCGTGAGGCGGCGCACCTCCATGTAGGCGTCCATATTCAGATCCTTCACAAGGAAGCCGTCGGCCTTCAGCATCTCCCTGATGGTGATCACGTCCGGATGGACCTTGCCCCAGGAGAGCGGCTCGACGGCCACGTCCAGGACATCAGCGCCGGCGCGGGCCACCTCAAGCATCGAGGCAGGGGAGAATCCCGGTCCCGAATGGCCGTGGTACTGGACAAGAATATGAGGGTATTTCTTCTTGATGTCGCGTGTGAGCTGGCCGAGGAAGGTCGGACGGCCGATTCCCGCCATATCCTTGAGGCAGATCTCGTCGGCTCCATATTCAACGACCTTGTCCACGATGCCCATGTAATATTCAACAGTGTGGACAGGGGAGTTGGTGATGGAGAGGGCAACCTGCGAGATCATTCCGCCTTTCTTGGCGAATTCGACTGAGCGGCGCAGGTTCCTGTGGTCGTTGAGGCCGCAGAAGGAGCGGGAGATGTCGGTGCCCTGCTTTTTCTTGACCTTGAACATCAGTTCCCTGACATCCGCCGGTACCGGGTTCATTCTGAGGGCGTTGAGGCCTCTTTCGAGCATGTGTGTCTGGATGCCGGCCTTGTGGAAAGGGGCGGTCCAGCGGCGGACGGCCACATTGGGGTTTTCGCCGAAAAGGAGGTTCACCTGCTCGAACGCGCCGCCGTTGGTCTCGACGCGGTCGAAGCAGCCCATATCGATGATGGCCGGTGCCACTTCGACAAGCTGGTCCACACGAGGAACGTACTTGCCGGACGACTGCCACATATCCCTGTAAACGAGGGAAAATTTGATCTCTCTTGCCATAATATTCTTGCTTATCTGATTTACAAATATACTTATAATTTTATATTTTTGCTTAGGGTGGAATTTTCACTAACTTTGTAAGTTATGAAAAATGCGTTTCTGACAATAGCGATCATGGCACTCGTCGCCGCCTCGGTGACGGGCTGCGATTTCTTCCGTAGGCTTGCCGGACGGCCTGACTCTGAATGGATTGAGGCTAAGGCGGAAACCATCCGTAAGGAAGAGGAGACGCAGCGGATCCGTCTGGACTCGCTGGAAAAGGCCCGAAAGGCTGAGGCGGACTCGCTTGCCGCCGCTGATTCTGTGCGTCTTGCCAACCATCGCTATCGTTTCTGTGTGATTCTGGGCTCGTTCTCCAGCAAAGAAAATGCCGGGCGGTATGTCGAGGAGATAGCGGCGAAGGGATATAAGTGCGAACTGCTCACTTTCAGGAACAGCACAGCCGTGGGTGTGTGTCCGACAGATGACGAGGCTCAGGCCAAGAAATCGTTGGAAGAGCTGCAAAGGCAGGATTTTTGCCCTAAGGGCGCGTGGATTTTAGAAAGGAAACAATGATGAAAGGAAAAATCACGATCATTTCGGCCATCTGCGCCATCTTCATCGGAATCATCCCGGCGGAAGCCCAGTTCAGGGACGGAGCCTCCTACGCCGATCTGGAGGACAGTGAGACCGTCCGCGCGTTCAAGGAGCACGTCTCGACCATCTCGGCAGCCGTGATGGAGGGGCGCAAGGCCGGCTCCGAAGGCGAGAGGATGACCGCTGGATATGTCACCGGAATATTCAAGAAATATGGCGTTGACGTGCTGTCCGGGGAGGACGGCGATGTGTTCGGCATCCGTCAGGAGAATGGCGACACGCTGACCTCACGCAATGTCATAGCCTTTATTCAGGGTGGCGACAAGTCCTTGAGGAATAAATACGTAGTCATCGGGGCGAGGATGGACAACCTTGGCACGGACACGATGACGATAGACGGGCGTACCGTTGAGCGGACATATTACGGAGCCAACGGCAACGCTTCCGGCCTTGCGATGATGCTTGAACTGGCGCGGATGCTCCAGACCAACAGTCCGCTGCTCGGACGCTCTGTGCTGTTCGTGGCTTTCGGGGCCTCACGGCAGACATTCGCCGGCTCATGGTATTTCCTGAACAGAGCATTCTCGGAGGTTGCGGACATTGACGCGATGATCAATCTGGACATGGTCGGCACAGGTGGGGATGGCTTCTACGCCTACACCTCCTCCAACGCCGACATGAACGAAGTCCTGAAGTCCATGGCTGGCCAACTGCAGCCGATCCTTCCGACTCTTACGGCACAGGAACCATTCCCTTCCGACCACAGGGCGTTCTACGGCAAGGAGATACCATCGATCTTCTTTACGACCGGCCATTATCCTGAATATGGCACCGAACGCGACACCCAATCCATCATAGACTACGACACGATGGAAAGGGAACTTGAATATGTCTATAACTATTCCGTGGCTCTCATCAACGGTCCGAAGCCTATCTTCAATCCTTCAGATTTGTCAAAGCTGACAAAATCCAAGGGTGATGACACCGTCGTGCCGTATTACGATTGCGACTACCGTCCGTCGTTCCTCGGCAGCCGTGACCCGAGAGTCTTCCTTGAAAAATGGGTATATACCTACATGAAATACCCTAAGGAGGCCGTGAAGAACGGAATTCAGGGCCGTGTGCTTGTGGATTTCGTGATCGACGAGAAGGGCAAGATCCGTGATGTCAAGGTGCTAAAGGGTGTGGATCCGCTTCTTGATGCGGAAGCCGTGCGGATCATCAGCGCGTCGCCGGACTGGAAACCGGGCTGGCTGATGGGCAAGAAGGTCAAGTCCAGAATGTCGCTCTACGTCGAGTTCCGTCTGGAGAAGAAAGGCAGCTTCGGGCTGAAAAAACATGATAAGTAATCAACAACAGTAATAAAATGGACTACGATTTCAGGAAAATTGAGAAAAAGTGGCAGGCCTACTGGGCCGAGAACGGCACTTTCAAGACCAAGGAAGATCCTTCCAGGCCGAAGTTCTATGTTCTGGACATGTTCCCTTATCCGTCCGGAGCAGGTCTGCATGTCGGCCATCCGCTGGGCTACATCGCCAGCGACATATATTCCCGCTACAAGAGACTCAAGGGCTTCAATGTGCTTCACCCGATGGGGTACGACGCTTTCGGCCTTCCTGCCGAGCAGTACGCCATTCAGACCGGGCAGCATCCGGAGGTAACGACTGTAAACAATATCAACCGTTACCGTCAGCAGATGGACAGGATCGGTTTCTCCTACGATTGGAGCCGTGAGCTTCGCACCTGCGATCCGGCCTACTACAAGTGGACCCAGTGGGCTTTCCTGAAGATGTTCGGGTCTTGGTACGACAATGACGCTCAGAAGGCTCGTCCGATCGAGGATTTGATAGCCGCGTTCGAGAAAGGCGGAAGCACTGCCGTAAACGCCGCATGCACTGAGCACGAACCGTTTACGGCGGGGCAATGGCAGGCATATTCAGAGAAAGAGAAGTCTGACGTCTTGATGAACTACCGCATCGCCTATCAGGGTGAGACGGCTGTGAACTGGTGTGCCGGACTTGGGACCGTGCTGGCCAATGACGAGGTGAAGGACGGACTCTCGGTCCGCGGTGGTTTCCCTGTGGAGCAGAAGAAGATGAAGCAGTGGCAGCTGAGGGTCTCCGCCTACGCCGGAAGACTTCTCGAAGGGCTGGACAGGATCGACTGGACCGACTCCCTCAAGGAGATGCAGCGCAACTGGATCGGAAAGTCCAACGGCTGCGAGGCTGTTTTCAAGTGCTACAACGGTGAGACTGAGCACGATGTGACCATATTCACAACCCGCGCGGACACTATGTTCGGCGTGACCTTCATGGTGCTGGCTCCTGAGAGCGACCTCGTTCCTCTTCTGACCGCGCCGGAACAGAAAGAGGCAGTGGATGAATATCTTGCCGCTGTCAAAAAGAAGACTGAGCGCGAAAGGATCGCCCAGACGAAGACCGTCACCGGCGTGTTCAGCGGTTCCTACGGAGTGAACCCGATGACCGGCGGCAGGGTACCGATCTGGATTTCTGAATATGTCCTCGCGGGCTACGGCACCGGCGCCATCATGGCCGTTCCGGCGCACGACAGCCGCGACTATGCGTTCGCCAGAAAGTTCAACCTGCCGATCATACCTCTCATCGAGGGCTGCGATGTCAGCGAGGAGAGTTTCGACGCGAAAGAGGGCCGTATGATCAACTCCGGCTTCCTCAACGGGCTGGATGTCAAGGACGCGATCCCTGCCGCCATTGAATATGTTGAAAAACAGGGCTTCGGCCACAGGAAGGTCAACTATCGTCTGCGCGACGCGATCTTCAGCCGCCAGAGGTACTGGGGCGAGCCGTTCCCGATCTACTACAAGGACGGCATCCCGACCCCTGTTCCGTTCGAGAAGCTGCCGCTGACCCTTCCGGAGATCACAGAGTTCAAGCCGACCGAGAGCGGTGAGCCGCCTCTCGCGAGGGCAAAGGACTGGACCTACGAGGGTTATCCTCTTGAGACCAGCACGATGCCTGGCTTCGCCGGATCCAGCGCCTACTACCTTCGCTATATGGATCCACACAACAACGAGGCTCTCGTTGACAGGAAAGTCGATGAATATTGGCGTGATGTGGATCTGTACATCGGTGGTACAGAACACGCTACGGGCCACCTGATATATTCCCGCTTCTGGGACAAGTTCCTCTTTGACCTCGGCTATGTCTGCGAGGACGAGCCGTTCCGCAAGCTGGTCAACCAGGGCATGATCCAGGGACGCTCCAACTTCGTCTACAGGATTGTGGGCACCAACAAGTTCGTGTCCCTCGGCCTGAAGGATCAGTACGAGACCACCGAAATCCACGTGGACATCAACATCGTCCACAACGACAAACTCGATCTTGAGGCGTTCAAGGCCTGGAGGCCGGAGTTCGCCGACGCCGAGTTCATCCTTGAGAACGGTGAATATGTCTGCGGCTGGGCCGTGGAGAAGATGAGCAAGTCGATGTACAATGTTGTCAATCCGGACAGGATCTGCGATGACTACGGTGCCGACACTCTCCGTCTCTATGAAATGTTCCTTGGCCCTCTTGAACAGTCAAAACCTTGGGACACAAAAGGTATCGACGGTGTGAACAGATTCCTGCGCAAGTTCTGGAGGCTGTTCTTTGACGGAGACAACTTCATCGTCACCGACGAGAAGGCCACTCCTGCCGAACTCAAGGTCCTGCACAAGCTGATCGCCAAGGAGCAGGACGACATTGAGCACTTCTCCTTCAACACGACCGTCAGCGCGTTCATGATCGCCCTGAACGATCTGGCCGGACTCAAGTGCCACAAGCGTGAGATCCTTGAGCCGCTTACAGTCATGCTGTCTCCGTTCACCCCGCACATCGCCGAGGAGCTCTGGTCAGTCCTCGGCCACGACGAAAGCATCACCTACGCTCATTTCCCTGAGTTCAACGCGGCTCTCGCCGCCGAGGACGACGTGACCTACCCGGTTTCCTTCAACGGAAAGATGCGTTTCACGGTGGAACTCCCTAAGTCCCTTTCCCCTAAGGAGGTCGAGGCTCAGATTCGTGAGATGGAGCAGACTTCAAAGTACGTTGGCGGACAGAATGTCGTCAAGGTGATCGTCGTTCCGGGCAAGATAGTAAACTTTGTTTTGAAATAGTGTCAATGTCAATAGGTTCTTCAACAATTCTCAGAGGGGTTAAGGAATATCTCCTCATAACCCTCGGAATAGTCATCTACACCGTAGGTTGGGCGATTTTCCTGACACCGAACAACCTCATCGGGGGCGGTGTTTCCGGTATAAGCGCCATCATCCAGTATGCCACCGGGCTCAAGATGGGATATTCCTATTTTGTGATCAACACGATACTGTTGATAATCTCGGTCATCATCATCGGCCCCGCGTTCGGGGCGAAGACGGTGTATGCCATAATTCTTGCGTCTGTCTGCCTGAATGTGTTCCAATCCATTATCCCTGAGACAATCATTCGGGATTTCGCGTTGTCCAACGGCAAGCTGATGTGCTCGATAATCGGAGGATCGATGGCGGGAGTGGGAATCGGTATGTCCATATCCCAGGGCGGAAGTACAGGTGGAACGGACATCATTGCGATGATCATCACCAAGTTCCGGAATATCTCACCGGGACGTATCATCCTGATAATTGACGTGTTCATCATCACATCCTCGCTGTTGTTCCCTTCGTTTGACACCACAGGACAGGTGATACCGTTCGACGCCAAGTTCTCCATCGCCGTCTATGGCATGATCATCGTTACTGTCAACGGCTATGTGGTTGATCTGTACCTTGCCGGTTCGAAACAGAGTGTCCAGCTGTTCATCCTCTCAAGACATTTCGAGGAGATCGCCGACATGATCGGACGTGATTTCCACAGGGGTGTGACGGTCCTCAATGGAGAGGGGTGGTACACCAAGCAACCAGCCTCTGTCCTGATGGTTATTACCAGAAAGACCGATCTGAATCTTCTTCTGAAGTCAATCAAAAGGGTGGATCCTGACGCTTTCCTCTCGATTTCCTCTGTCAGCGGAGTTTACGGGCAAGGATTTGACTCGATAAAAGGCTCAAAGAAAAGCTGAATTTTCCAAAAGAAAACGTTAATCTCATTTCATACCCCCGTGCAAACCACCGCACGGGGCATTTTTGTTGTTATCTTGTCCAAACCATAACCATATAATAATGACCGAAGATGACAATACTTATCGCATTTCTGGCTCTCATCGAGTTGTCCATTTTCTTTGTCTATGATTTAGTGCTCAGTAAAGGAAACAGGTCAGAAAGATACTTTATCCGTCTGATGTCGTGCGTCGGCGGCATCGCATTGATCCTGTCGGAGTTCGCGCTTCCATGCCATACCGGGATGCAGGAACTTGCCGTGGACATCTCAATGTCGGCCGCCATACTTGTGATGTATCCTTGCTCTTTCGAGAAGCCTAAGGTTTCGCTCAACGCCTCCGCTTGTCTGCTCGTGTTCGGTTTGGTCATGTTCGTATGCTTCGGTTTCAGACCCGCCGGCTTCCTTGATTTCAAGTGTCAGCGCGCGGTGTCCACCTTCGTTCCGATGTTCATCTTTGTCCTGTGCTACTATCTTTACATCGCTTACAGACGGTTCTCCGGAATACGTATGATGTTCCGTCACACCGCTGTGTGGCATAATGTGGAGGAGCATTCCCGCTTCCTCTATTCGATCGCTTTCCTTGTGGCCGGCATGCTTTTCATATGCGGCGTCCCGGCCTCCGGATTTTGGAGAAGTCTCCTTTCGACTCTATCCATGTTCATGTATCTTGGACTCTACGCCCTCCTTTATCTCAGGGCGATGACCGGAAGGACTTATGTAGTCAACCTTGAGACGGAGAAAAGGATAAAGGACATCATCAAAGGCAATCTGAGGACATCGTATGCCGACAAAGTCGATGAGGACAAGAAAATGAGTTATCTCTACAAACGGATTGTGATGTACATGGAGGAGAAAAGGCCTTACCTGAACCAGACGTTCGACATGTCCTGTCTGGCAGACAGGATGCTTACGAACAAACTTTACCTTTCGAAGACGATAAACATCCTCTCCGGCCGTAATTTCAGGCAGTTTGTGAATTATTATAGGGTGAGGCGAGCCATGGAACTCTTCAAGGAGGATCCCCGGCTCAAGATCAATGAGGTTTCGGAGATGTCCGGATTCAAGACCGCCGTCTCATTCAACATGGCGTTCAAGGTGAACACCGGAAAGACTCCGACGGAATGGTTGCAAGACTGCGTGGCGGAACCTCAGGTCAAAGGATGACCGTCATATTTTCCAGGAGGCCGGAGGCGGGGCGATGATGTCCATCTCTACCTTTTTCACGGGATGGACGAATTTCACCTCGTGGGAGTGGAGACATATTCCTCCGTCAGGATTGGAACGTGGCGCGCCGTATTTCAGGTCACCTTTGATGACACATCCGATGCCCGCCAACTGACAGCGGATCTGGTGATGCCTTCCTGTGAGCAGACGCACCTCGACCAATGAATATCTCTCCGTGTCTCTGAGGTGTGTGTAGATCAGTTTCGCCAGCTTGGCGCCTGGTGTCCTCTCTCCGCCTTTGGCGATGAAACTCTTGTTAATCTTCTCGTTGCGGACCAGCCAGTCGTCCAACTCGTCGGACTCCTTTCCCGGAGCCTTGCAGCACAGCGCCCAGTAGGTTTTGTGAATATTCCCGGATCGGAACATCTCCGAGAGTCTTGAAAGAGCCTTGGAGGTCTTCGCGAAGATTGTTATACCACTGACAGGCCGGTCAAGGCGATGCGGAATTCCCACATACACCTTGCCCGGCTTGTTATCTCTTTGGGCTATGAAGGCTTTCAGCGTCTCGGCGAGACATTCGTCCCCGGTCTTGTCGGCCTGGACGATCTCTCCAGACCTTTTATTGAAGACGAGAATGTGATTGTCCTCATAAAGAATCCGCGACTCCAGATCCCGGAACTCCTCCTCGCCCAATAGTCTGTATTCCATTCCTATCCCTCAATAGGAACAAGCGCGAAACTTGGCTCGCCTTTGCAGCAGAGTCTGCCGTTGACTTCGAGTTTCGCGTTGCAGAAGAACAACTGTCCACGTCTTTCTACCAGTCTGGCGGTGACCTCACAAAGATCTCCCGGCTTGACGGAGTTCTTGAAACGCACTTTATCAAGCCCTGCGTAGAGAGTCAAGTGGCCGGGGATCTCATCCTTGACGAGTATAGCGCAACTCTGTGCCATAATCTCGCAGAGGATGACTCCCGGGACTACCGGATTCCCGGGAAAGTGGCCTCTGGTGAAGAACTCGTCTTCCTTGACGCGGTATTTCGCGTGTGCGGTACCATCCTCGTCAATTGTGGCTTCCTCGATAAGAAGCATCGGTTCTCTGTGAGGTAGGAACTTTTTTATTTCTTCCTTATCCATATTCCTGAAATTATGAGATCAGTAGACTGTTCATTCACTGCACTTTCTGAATGCGACGCATGCGTCGTGACCGCCGAATCCGAACGAGTCGGAGATTCCGAGTGTCAAGTCAGTCTTGACCGCCTTGTTAGGGGTATAGTCAAGATCACACTCGGGATCCGGTGTGTCCAGATTGATTGTAGGAGGACAGATTCCGTCACGAAGCGCGAGCACGGTGGCAATCGCCTCGGCGGCTCCGGCGGCTCCGAACATGTGTCCGGTCATGGACTTGATGGAGCTGATGTGAGCCTTGTAGGCGAAGTCTCCGAGGGCGTTCTTGTAGGCAAGCGTCTCGGCGACATCGTTCAGTTTTGTGCCCGTTCCGTGGGCGTTTATGTAGAGGTTGTCCTTCTCCTTGTCGAATCCGGCCTCCTCAAGGGCGAGTTCGATACACTTTGCCTGTGTGGTGCCGTCCGGCCTCGGAGCTGTTGAGTGGTAGGCGTCGCAGGTGTTGCCGTAGCCGACCATCTCGCCGATAATCTGCGCTCCACGGGCCTTGGCGTGTTCATATTCCTCAAGCACAAGCGCTGCGGAGCCGTCCGCCATGACAAAGCCGGCACGGTTGCCGTTGAAAGGAAGTGAGGCGTAATTCGGATCCGTGGCTCTGGAGAGGGCCTTGGCGTTGGCGAAACCGACGATGCCGATCGGAATGGTGGCGTTTTCGCAGCCTCCGGTGATGATCGCGTCGGCGTAGCCGTTCCTGATGGCGCGGAAAGCCTCTCCCATGGCGTTGGTCGATGTGGCGCAGGCTGTCACGATGTCAAGACATGGACCCTGTGCATTGTGGAGGATAGCGATGTGTCCGGCCGCGATGTTGGAGATCATCGTCGGGATGAACAGCGGAGAGATCCACTGGCCGGAAGGATCCTCGATCATCTTGGAGATTTCCCTGTACTGTGTGGCGAACCCACCGATTCCGGAACCGAAGTAGACTCCGAGCCTGAAAGGATCGATGTTCTTGTCTTCGCCTTTGGAGGAGAGTCCCGACTGCCTCATCGCCTGATAGGCGGCGGCCACGCCGTACTGTGTGAACAGATCCTGCTTTCTTATGAACGGCTTGTCCATACCGTATTCCTCGGCCTTGAAATCCTTGATGATACCGGCGATTCCGACCGGGAGGTTGTCCGTAGGGAAGGACTTGATGTAATCTATGCCGCACACTCCGTCGCAAAGGTTGCTCCAGAAGGTGTTGACATCATTTCCTACCGGGGAGATGACTCCCATTCCTGTTATAACTACTCTTTTATTCATGTTTTATCCTTTATAGTCATTGATTCAAGCCAAGAGTCCGGGAGCCCCGGCGAGCAGTCTCTCCGCTCCGTCCATAAGGTCTTCCACAATTTCCCTGGCTGTTTCCTTCTTCTTGATCATGCCCGCTACCTCTCCGGCGAGGAAACTTCCTCCGGCGAGGTCTCCGTCAAACACTGCCTTGCGCATCGAACCGGTGCCGAACTTCAGAACCTCTTCCTTAGGCACCGCAGGGTCATATTCCATCTTGAAGAATTTCTTCGCGAACGGGGTCTTGAGGCCACGGACAGCGTCTCCGAGCGACTTGCCGGTCACCATCGTGCTGACATCGGACGCGGCGATCAGTCTGGCCTTGTAATTCTCGTGAATATGGCACTCGTCGGCGATGAGGAACCTCGTCCCGACCTGAACGCCCTTGGCTCCGAGCATGAAAGCGGCCGCAACCCCTCTGCCATCGAATATTCCACCTGCGGCAAGGACCGGAATGTCAAGGGCATCAACCACCTGCGGCACAAGCGCCATTGTATGAATATCCCCTATATGTCCTCCGGATTCGGCGCCTTCGGCCACGACGGCTGTCGCTCCGAGCTCCTGCATCTTAAGGGCGTAGGCCACGGATGCCACGACTGGAATGACCTTGATTCCGGCCGCCTTCCATTTCTCCATATAGGCGGCAGGGGAGCCGGCTCCGGTTGTCACGATCTTCACGCCTTCCTCGATGAGCATGTCCGCCACTTCTCCGGCGTTAGGAGCCTGGAGCATGATGTTGACACCGAATGGCTTATCTGTCAAAGTCTTGCATTTGCGGATCTCTTCCCTGACGGCTTCCGTGCCGAAGTTGATTGAAGAGATCAGTCCAAGTCCGCCGGCGTTTGAGACGGCCGCGGCCAGTTTCGCGTCGGCGATCCAGGCCATTCCTCCTTGGAATATAGGACGCTCGATTCCGAGCAGTTCACATATAACACTTTTTATCATATACTTGCAAATATAGTAATTAATGTTCAGATTACCATTCAACTACGGCCGCTCCCGAGAGCAAACCGGCACCAAAGGCACTAAAGACCAGAATATCTCCCTTTTTGAACATTCCCTTCCTGTTGCATTCGTCCAGAAGGATAGGGCATGAGGCAGAGGAGGAGTTCCCATGGTCGGTGATGTTGACCGGGAATTTCTCCGCAGGCTGTCCCATATAGTTGATGATCGAGTCGATTATTCTCTGGTTGGCCTGATGAATCATGAAGTATGCCACCTCGCTCTTGTCGATTCCCACTTCGTCCAGAAGACTTTGCACACCTTCCGTGCACGCCTTGACCGCGAACTTGAACACCTCCCGGCCTTTCATCTGCATCGGGACGTCCTCTTCCTTTTTTGTGATGTAAGGCGTGTCAACAAGTGTCCTGATCTGCCAGATCTCATCCTTGGATGGCTCTGCATGCAGTTTTGTGCCTTTGATGTTGTCCCCTTCGGTCAGCACTACAGCCCCGGCCCCGTCTCCGAACAGGACACATGTTCCTCTGTCTTTCCAGCTGGCCATTCTGGTCGGCTCCTCGACGCATGCGACGATCGCGTTCTTGATTTTCCCGGCCTTGTAGTATGTCTCCGCCATGTCAAGCGCATAGACGAATCCAGGACACGCGCAGTTGATGTCGAACATCGGACATTTAAGCCCCAGTTTCTCTCCGATGATGCAGCTCATCCCCGGGGTGACATATTCGGAAACAACATTGGAGACGATGAAAAGGTCAATGTCTTCAGCCTTCAGTCCGGACATCTCAAGAGCCTTGCGGACAGCCTCGGTCCCGAGGTCCTCAAGGTTCTCGTCCGTGATCACATGCCTTGTCTTTATCCCGGTGCGAGGGTAGATCCACTCGTCGCTTGTGTCAAGAAATCCGGCAAGCATGTCGTTTGTCACGACCTTTCTGGGAAGCGCGCTTCCCGTACCGATGATTTTCATATATTCACTAATATTAATGTATTCTCGCCGACAAAAATATGAATATGACAAAATCGCTCAAAAATTAAGTGGTGAATGTGCCCGTGGTGTAGCCATCTCGATGTTTTTAGTGGCGATTTGGCCGGATTTGTGGTGAATCTCCGGTTTTTGATAATCCTAAAAAGTGTTATATTTGCCATGTAAAAAGAGAAAAGGATGAGTTTTTTCAACAAGCCTCTGCCCGGTTACCTGCGCGGCAAGAACCAACTTATCTACACTGTGACATTCACGGCGTTGTTCTCCATCGTTTTTCTTTTGGTCAGTCTTCCGTTCTCACACAACAGCTGGATGGCGTTGGGCAATTCCCGGTTCTTTGTCTTCACGGTGCTCTTCGCTTTGGGTTCCCTTCTGATCGTCATACTGAGCAAATTCATCATGTACAAGACCCGGAACAAGCTGAAGATGAACATCCTTGGCTACATAACGTGGTGTGTCTGTGAGGTTCTCGTGATCTGTCTGGCATATTCATTCATCACAGTGCCGATCACCGGAATCGGATGGGATCAGTTCCCGGCGACTCTGGGAAAGGCTTTGTTGTACGGAAACACTTCTCTGATAATTCCTTACATCCTCGCCGGGATGTACTACGCCATTCAGGACAAAAACCAGATCATCCGTCTGATGAACTATGGCAACGTGGTTTCGGACGAGGCGGTGCCTGTCTCGCAACTGGAGAAGATCACTCTTTTCGACAACAGCGGAGACCTCAAGCTCTGCGTCAGCGCGTCCAACCTCTACTACATCGAATCGGACGACAACTACATCGTGGTCTGGTACACCGACAGCAAGGGCGATCTGAAACGCTACATGCTCCGTTGCCGCCTCAAGACCGTGGAGGAGAGTTTCCGGGGCAGCAGCCTTGTGCGCTGTCACAGGAAGTACATTGTGAACATGGACAAGGTCAAGGTTCTGCGCAAGGAGAAGGATGGCTATGAGCTTGATCTGGACAACGATGCCATCTCGCCGATTCCTATCACGAAGACATATTCAGAAAACGTCCTGAGCCGTTTCAACAACAGTTCAGGACGCCGTATGGAGTGATGTCCCTTTAATTTTAAATTCTATTCGCAGAGTTTGTTCAGGGCGAGTTCAACGAGAGCGCGCACCTGTGGCTTGTAGTCCGGGTTGCTGCTCTTGAGGTAGCGGTTGGCTATCGCACAGCAGATCGTGCCGGCCTCGTGTCCGAGACGCTTGGCCATTCCTGCGACCGCCGAGCTTTCCATCTCGAAATTGGTGATCCGATATTCCCCGAAGCGGAAGGACTCGAAGTCCTCCAGCATGTCCGGCATAGCAAGACCCTGTCTGACAACTCTGCCCTGCGGGCCGTAAAATCCTGAGGCCGAGATTGTCATGCCTTTGACTGAACAATCCTCGAACTTCTTGATCAGTTTCTCGCTGGCCTTCACGAAATATGGCGAAGGAAGGTTCTTGTCCCAATGCGTGTGCTCCTTGAAAGCCTTCTCCATCTCAAGGTTGGAGAGTTCGTCACGGCCTTCGTACCAGTTCATCAGACCGTCGCAGCCTACGGAATAATGGGAGAAGATAGGGGAGCCGAGCGGAATGTCCGCCTGTACGGCCCCGCAGGTTCCTATCCTCAGGATTGTCAATGTCCTGTGTTCCTTTTTCGGCTCGCGTGTGGTGAAGTCCACATTCGCGAGGGCGTCCAGCTCGGTCATCACGATGTCGATGTTGTCCGTTCCGATTCCGGTAGACAACACGGTGATTCTCTTGCCGTTGTATTTTCCGGTTGTGGAGACGAACTCCCTTGACTGGTGACGGAACTCGATGTCGGTAAGGAATCCGGCGACCATATCGACTCTTCCAGGGTCGCCGACGAGAATGACGATGTCAGCCAGCTCTTCCGGTTTCAGATGGATGTGGAACGCTGACCCGTCATCATTGATGATAAATTCAGATTCTGCTATTCTCATAATATGAATTTTAATGTTTAACCCGCCAAATATAAGAATATTCAACGGAATTAACTATTTTTGTGAAATATGTGGCAAAGACTTCAAACTTTATACCTGTGCTTGGCGACAGGTCTCGTTGTGGCGCTTTTCTTCAGCGTCAAGGCGTTCACTTTGGGTCCCGGTGGGGTTCATGCGGCCGAGTTGACCTACGTCAAATACACTCCTTACCTTATTCTTCTGATTCTGATCACCATCCTGCAGCTGCTGGCGGTGTTCACTTTCAACGCGCGTGTCTTCCAGATGCGCACGGCCGTGCTTGCCGCCATCCTGATGATCGCCCTTCAGGCTTGGATCGGAGTGGATTACTTCACAGCTGACAAGGAGTGGATATTCAAGTTCACCGCGGTGTTCCCGCTTGTGGCGGCCATCCTGAATTTCATCGCGGCGAGGTATATTCTTAGGGATCAACTCCTTGTGGAGAGTGTCTCACACCTCCGTTCCCGGAAGAAGAATCATAAGATCTGATTCATCTGGTCGCCGGGCCTGTCGAAGCGCCGAAAATCTAAGGGACGGGATCATACCCGCTGCCGCCCCAAGGATTGCAACGAAGGATTCTCCAGACAGTCAGGAACAACCCTTTGATCGGTCCCCACTTCTTGAACGCCTCGATGGCGTAGGTTGAGCACGACGGCTCAAACCTGCATGTCTTTGGAATATAAGGCCCTATGCAGGTGCGGTAGAACCAGATCAGGGCCAGAAACGGTGCGATGCACACTTTCCGGATCCGTTGTCTCCATGGAGGAATATTCCCGCTAGGTTTCATGTTCCGCAAGTTTTTGAAGAACCGAGGCGACCTGCTCCCGCAAAGCCGAATATTCCAAGACCTCCTTTGTGTTATAAAGGAACAGTATTGAATATCCTTTCGGATGGAGAATGTCCTTCTGGGTCCTGTAGGCTTCCCTGAGCCTGCGTTTCAGCAGGTTTCGCTTGACGGCTCGCTTGAAAAGCCGCTTGGGAACAGACACGATAATGGAATTGGCTTGTGACGGAATTCCATCATTGGCAGCCTCTTCTTTCAGAAAACAGTATTTGAGACCGGGCGTGAAGCCCCAGCGGCCCCTTGACATCAGAGCCGAAATCTTCGACTTTCCGTGAAGCCGCTCGGATTTCGGTAGTGTGAACATTCAGGGAACTATTTCTGGTTGCCGAGATAGATCTCGATCGCACGCGCTACAGACGGGGCCTCCGGAGTCGGAGCCTGGATCTCGATCCTGAGACCGGCTTCCTCCATCGCCTTCACGATGGATTTTCCATAGGCCACGAACTTGATGTCACCCTGCTGGAACTCCGGGAAGTTCTCGTAGAGGGACTTGATGTCGTAAGGGTTGTAGAAGACAATCATGTCGTAGTCCTGAAGGTTCAGGTCCTTAAGATCCTGAGGTACGGACTTTACAAACACAGCTGTCTTGTAATCAAGCTTTTGCGTCTCCATGAGGTTTGTCAGAGGAGAACTGTTGCTTGAATCGGACTGGGTCACGAGGAACTTCTCCCCCTTGTGTTTTGTACCGATCTGCTCGATGATGGAATCAGGGGTGCCGTTTCCGTAGAATATCTTGCGCTTGCGATAGACAATGTGCTTTTGAAGGTACATGGCGACAGCCTCGGTCGTGCAGAAATACTTCATCGTCTCCGGAACCTTGACCCTCAGCTCATCGCAAAGGCCATAGAACGCGTCAATAGTATGGCGGGACGAGAAAATGATTGCGGTGTAATCCAGAATGTTTATTCTCTGCGCCCGGAACTCCCTCGACGAGAGAGGCTCGATGAGAAAGAACTGCTTGAATGTGATGTCAACGCCGAATTTCTCTTTCAGGGCTACATAAGGTGCGTCATTCAGAGGTGCGCGCTGTGAGATCAAAATCTTCTTTATTGCCATATTCCTGTTTTATAATTCGGCCTCCGGAGACGCTACAGCAGCTTGGCTGAAAGCACCAGGACGGCGGTCGGAAGTAATTCAAGGCCGCAAAGATACAAAAATGTTGTGAAAGGATTGCAAACCGACGCGAAAATCTGTCCCCGCCTGTAGATGTGGAATATGTAGGTGAGTGCGGTGACATGCAGGAGTATGCTTCTTGTAAGTTCTTCATTTTCAGTCAAAACCCGGCATACCGCTCCTAATGGGAGGAGGATGATGAACACGATGATCATGTAGTTGCGGAAAGACCTGTTGGCCGCGGTGAACGTCTTTGTCCTGTAGGACCCCATCTCAAGCTGCCAGTCCAGAAAGGAGCGCAGGATCAAGTAGGCCAGCATGCAGCCACAGAGTGCCGCGAACCCAAGTTCCGGCCGCAGGGCATCCATGAAGTCGGGGTGGTAGAGGTCATGTGAATATGCCACCATGCATAGCGGCGCAAAGAGGATGACGGCGATCAGGTCGCGGCTGCCGCTCATCTGAAGGCTGTCTTCCAGGTCCAGGCTCCCTTTCCACCTCAGTATGCAATCCCATAGCGAGGGGAGAATCTTGAAGAAACTCCTGACGCTCAACAGGAAAAGGAATGTGAATATGACCGCGAGGCCACAGAAAACAGGATTGTCCGTCATGTCCGTCAATTGCCTCTTTTAGCGTTGTAGCCAAGATCCTTGAGCAGCGAGGTGACCTTGTCCCGCAGGTCTCCCTGGATGGTGATCTCTCCGTCCTTGGCCGAGCCTCCGACTCCGCATTTGACTTTCAGAATCTTGCCGAGGGCCGCAAGATCCTCTTGTGTGCCCACGAAGCCGCTCACCAGTGTCACCTGTTTGCCGCCCCGGTTCCGTCTGTCGATCGTGACCGTAAGCCGTTGCCTTGACGGCTCAAGGGTCTCTGCCTCGACGGTCTCCTCCTTGGCGTAATTGAAGTCAGGGTTCGTCGAATAGACGACACCGAGTCTCTGCTTCCAGTCGTTATCGGGTCTCATAAGATATTCCTTGTTATATTTTTGCAAAGATAGCGAATCCTTTTGTATCTTTGTCTGTTTAGTAAGCGTTAAAAAATAAGTTGGGAAAGACAATCAAAGATCACCAAGTTGTTTTTTTGAAGGTTACTTGCGACTTGATTTAGGAACATCGTTAGTTTATGGGCATTAAGAAATTCAAACTGTGGAACAAGGTGACGGCGCTGGCTGTTCTGGCCATCTCCGCGTTCACCTATCTCTCCACAATCGAGCCGACAGCCTCTTTCTGGGACTGCGGAGAGTTCATCGCGTCATCGTACAAGCTTGAGGTCGGACACCCGCCGGGAAACCCTGTCTTCCAGCTCATAGCAAGGTTCTTCACCATGTTCACGGGTCCGGACAAGGCCGCTGTGATGGTGAACTCGATGAGCGCGGTCTGCTCGGCTCTCACCATATTCTTCCTCTATCTGACAATCGTTTTCCTCGTCAAGAGAGTGATTGTGCCGAAACGTGACGGCGAGGGCGGAACCGGGGAGTATTCACTCGGCCAGGCCATAGCCATCTACGGCAGCGGCGCCGTCGGCGCTCTGGCTTATTGCTTCTCGGACACGTTCTGGTTCTCGGCCGTCGAGGGCGAGGTCTATGCGATGTCGTCCCTGTTCACGGCGATGGTCGTGTGGGCGATGACAAAGTGGTACGAGGAGACCGACCGCAGGTACGCGAACCGCTGGATCGTGCTGATCTCGTTCCTGATGGGACTTTCCATCGGAGTCCACCTGCTGAACCTGCTGGCGATTCCGATGCTGGTCTACATGTACTACTTCAAGATGAGGGAGGACAAGCCATATTCATTCTGGGAATATGTCAAGATCATGGCCGTCTCGGTGGTGATCCTGGCGTTCATCCTGTTCTTCATGGTGCCTTACATCCCGAAGATAGCCGCCTATTTCGACCTGTTCTTCGTGAACACGCTGGGGCTTCCGTACAACACCGGAGCGGCGTTCTTCCTCGTGGCTTTGCTGACCGCATGCTTCTGGGGACTTTTCAAGACCTTGAAGACAGAGAAAGTGTTCTGGAACACGGCCCTGCTGTGCTTCACGACGATCGTGATCGGATTCTCGGTGTTCAGCATCGTGATCATCCGCTCCTGCGCCAAGACCCCTACCAACGAGTACCAGCCGGACAACGCCTTCACCCTTGTCCGTTATCTCTCCCGTGAGCAGTACGGCTCGACCCCTCTGCTCTACGGCCAGTACTACGGCGCTCCGTACGATATCGAACGGAAATCCTATTGGGCTCCGCTGGACGGGAAGTACAAGAGTGTCCCGGCTCCGGTAGATTTCAAGTATGACCGTTCCGGAAAGATGCTGTTCCCGAGGATGTACAGCATTGATGACAGGCACATCAAGTTCTACGAATCCTACACTGACGGCAAGGGTACTCCTGTGCCGGGGGCGAAGTACAAGAAGCCGACGCAGGGGGCCAATCTGGCATATTTCTTCGATTTCCAGCTTGGCTGGATGTACTGGCGGTACTTCATGTGGAACTTTGTGGGCCGCCAGAATGAGATCCACACTCCGTCCGCGGACCTGTTCACCGGCAACTGGGAGAGCGGAATCCCGTTCATCGACAAGATTCACCTCGGTGACCAGAGCAACGCTCCGCAGTGGCTTCAGGACAACCCTGGCAAGAACCACTATTTCTTCCTGCCGCTTCTTCTTGGACTTATCGGGCTGTGCTTCCAGTTCGACAAGGATCGTAGGGGCTGCTGGCTGACATTCCTGCTGTTCTTTATGACCGGGATCGCCATCGTGCTCTACCTGAATCAGTCACCGTATCAGGTGCGTGAGAGGGACTACGCCTATGCCGGGTCGTTCTACGCTTTCGCCATCTGGATCGGATTCGCGGTCGCGGCCATATATTCATGGATCACATCCGCATTGAACGAGAAGCACACAGTCGCTGTGGCGGCCGTGGCTTCCGTGGCTTGCCTCTTTGTGCCGGCTCTGATGGCGGAAGAGAACTGGGATGACCATGACAGAAGCAACCGCTATACGGCTGTAGAGGTGGCTAAGAACTACCTCAACTCGGTGGGAAATGATGGTTTGCTCATA
Source organism: uncultured Alistipes sp. (assembly GCA_900544195.1). Taxonomy (GTDB): domain Bacteria; phylum Bacteroidota; class Bacteroidia; order Bacteroidales; family UBA932; genus Cryptobacteroides. The sequence continues at coordinate 23,938 of UQUJ01000032.1, forward strand.
ACTCACGGCGATAATGACACCTTCCCTCTTTGGTACGCCCAGGAGGTCGAGGGCTTCAGGAATGATGTGAGAATATGCAATACCTCGCTTCTGGGAACAGACTGGTACATCGACCAGATGAGGTATGCGATCAACAACTCCGCGCCTCTGAACCTTTCGATCGGTCAGGAACAGTACCTTTACGGGACCAATGAGTGGATCCCGATTGAGGACAAGCGTGACCAGGCTCTGCTTCTGTCTGACTGCATCGCTGTGTTCAAGCATCCTGACGCCAAACTGCTGTATCAGGATGGAAGCAAGCAGGATTATTGGGTCTCCAGAAAGATGATCATCCCGGTGAACAAGGAGAACTGCCTGAAGAGCGGGATCGTGAGCGAGAAGTTCGCGGATCAGATTCCGGACTCCATCGTCATCGAGATCCCGAAGAGCAAGAGCTACCTGAGCAAGCCGGAGCTCTTCCTCCTCGACTTCCTCTCCACCTACCAGTGGGACAGGCCTTTGAATATGCTCAATCAGGGCGGAGACCTCAACATCGGCATCAAGAACTACCTGATGTACGAGGGCTTCTCCTACAAGTTCGTACCTATAAAGAACAAGGTGCAGTCCTTGGAGATCGGCCTTGTGGACACTGATGACCTGTACGACAAGATCACGGACAAGTTCTGCTTCGAAGCCGTTTCCCGTGAGGACTATTGCGTTGACTACCAGAACACCTACACGTTCCTTGGCGTCATGTCATTGAGGAATATGTTCGTGTCCGCCGCCAACGCCTTCCTCGCCGCTGGTGAGAACGACCGCGCCGAGGAGATGCTGGACAAGTGCCAGCAGGTTCTAAAGCCGAAGAAGTACCCTTACGACAACTCCATCCTGGGCTGGGGATCCAACGCCCTCTTCCCGATAGAGATGGTCAAGGACTACTACGCCCTCGGAAAGCAGGACAAGGCCAGGGCTTTGGCTCAGGAACTGACCAACGAACTCACCGAGTCCATCAGGTTCTACCTTGACTTCTACCCGATGTGCAAGAGTGACTTTGAATATAACTGCAACCTCATCTACTACATGACCAACGATGTCATCCGCAAGGCTGGCGACAAGGACTTCGCCGACGAGATCGAAAAGACCCTCGCCGCCTTCCTTTCCGCCCAGTCATAAGATGTTTCGGGAATCCCGATAGCAGTTATCGAAACAAAGGGATGATAATCCATCCCAATCCGCAAGTGGTGTTATAATTTTGCTCCGTCAAAAAAAAAAGAGCGTAAGATTATGACACCACTTGAAATTTCCACGGCTGCTATGAGCGCCAATTCCGGATCACTGATCATCGTTTGCGCGGTCGCAAGCGCGGTTATCCTGATCGTTTCCTTCCTGCACGAAAGGCTTAAGGCCTTCAATGCGAAGCATAGCATCATTACCTATTCCGACAATCTCGTAAGACCTGTGTCCTGGAACGGAGGCCGAGACGGTGTGGATGCCGACGGAGTACCTTTCTACGGATCCTTTGAAGATGAAGATTCAGACGCAAAGGTAGATAATGTTGTGTCCATCCACGATGTTGTAAAGAAGGAGAATGAATATGGAAACTCAGGAACTCACGCTGCATAACGAACTGAAGCGCAAGAGCATATTCCTGAGAGACTACACCACAGAACTTTACGCCAGCGGGGCGACGACAATCCGCATCGAGAAGAATCTTGGCCGGATTGCCGAGCAGTGGCACACCAAGGCTGACTTCTCTGTTCTTCCGACCTGCATTGTCCTGAACCTTTGGGACGAGAACGAGGAGAAATCCTACACGGTGACTGGAAAGATTCCGGCCGACAGGATCAACTTCAACACAGTCTCTGACCTGAGCAGTCTCAGCTGGAAGGTGGTCGAAGAGGATTTGGATGTCTGTAAGGCCACGGCCAGGTTCCGTGATGTTCTTGAAAAGAAACGCCTCAACCCTTGGCTTGTGCTTGTGCTTGTGGGACTTGCCAATGCATCATTCTGCGAATTGTTCGGAGGAGACTTGGTCTCGATGCTGATTGTGTTCATCGCCACGATCGACGGATTCTTCCTCAAGCAGAAACTGCCCGCCAAGGGGATTGACTATAGGGTGGTCATCGTCCTGGCCTCCTGCCTTTCCGCCGTGATAGCCTGCTCAGGCTTTGTCTTCGGCTGGGGAAAGACCCCGGAGATAGCCCTTGCCACAAGTGTCCTTTATTTCGTCCCTGGAATTCCTTTCTGCAACGCTGTCTGTGACCTTATCTATGGCCATTACATCTGCTGCATCAGCCGATTCCTGCACGCCGTGATCATCACGGTCTGCCTGTCCCTGGGACTCTGCATCGCTTTCGGGCTTTTGAATATTCAATTTCTGTAATGGAACTTTTTTTTCTTATCATAAAAGACGGTATCTTTGCCGCGATAGCGGCGATAGGGTTCTCAAGCATCAGCAATCCGTCACCGAGGGTGTTCCCTCTGTGCGCCTCGATCGCCGCGGCAGGACATATGACCAGATATGTGTTGATGAATATATGCGGCTTCCAGTTGGCTTCAGGCAGTATGCTTGGCGCCCTTGTCATCGGCTTCCTGGCTTTGCCGGCGGCCAAGATGATAAAGACACCGGCCGAGTGCATCTCGTTCCCGGCTCTGCTGCCGATGGTTCCGGGAATGTACGCCTACCGGACGATACAATCCTTGCTGCATTGCCTGGGATCTTATTCGGAGCCGACATTCATGCACTACCTGTACCTGTTGAGGTTCAACTGGATGACTTGTATGGTGACCATCATCGCGATGGTGGTCGGAGCCTTGCTCCCGATCCTGCTTTTTCAAAATTTTTCGTTTAAGGTCACAAAGTAATGGAATTCAGACAACTACGTTATTTCGTCAAAGTCGCGCAATTGTGCAGCTTCTCCGAGGCCTCAAAGGCTTTGTTCATCTCCCAAAGCACTTTGTCCCAGCAGATAAAGCAGCTTGAGGATGAACTTGGGGTGGAACTTCTTGTCCGGGACTCAAGGCACGTCGCCTTGAGTGACTACGGGGAGCAATACCTTCCGTACGCCAAGCAGGTTCTCAAAGATGTGGACGCGAGCGCCGAGAGGATGAAAGACGTGAGGGAGCTGAATATCGGCACGTTGAATGTGGGAGCGACCTACACGTTCTGCCCGCTGCTGGCGGACACGGTCCGGGACTTTATGAAGAAGTACCCGGGGATCAAGCTGAAGGTTTACTGCCGTTCGATGGAGAACCTTATGGAAATGCTTGAGCACGGGCAACTTGATGTGGCTCTGTCCTACAAGCCGTTGGAAAGCTACGAGGACATCGACTCGCACATCCTGTTCAACAGCAAGCTTTGCGTGATCGCGGGGAAAGACAATCCTGTGGCCAAGATGGAGAGGATCCGCCTTGCTGAACTGGAAAGACTGCCGCTCGCCTTGCCCGCAAACGGATTGCAGGCAAGGAACGCGTTCGACAGTCTTCTGTACGGCCAGAATTTCAAGTATGATGTAAGGTTAGAGATCAATGATCTGAATGTGCTTCTGGATATGGTGTCCAGAACAAATCTAGTGACGCTGCTCTCGGAGGCCACGGTCAGAGGCAACAAAGATTTTGTAGCCATTGAACTTGACCATCCCCACTCGGAAATGGAAGGATCATTCCATATTCTCAAAGGCAGCTATTGCAAAAACGCGACGAAAGAGTTCCTGAAATTCCTCATCGAGAACAATTCCTTCACTATGGCGATGAAAGCCATAGAAGACAGGTAACTATAATATTCAGTTTTAAAGCCCCGGTTTCGGAATCTTACGCTCTTATCGCTGGCTGTGTTTTTGTCGAACATATCTCCCGGCTGTCCCGAAACCGGAGTTTTTGTGATTATTCTATTGACAGATTCGTTTCTAAAACCAGATTCCGACTCCTGCAGAAAATGTGTTTTTCTGAGGAGATTCTTTTTCCGGAAGGATGTAGGATGCGTCGATCCTGACGGAACGGATGCGGAACCCGATGCCGACGGATGCGAATGAGGGCACTGGAGCCTTGTCTGTAGCGTAATTGTAGCCCAGTCTGGCGAACGCGGCATTTCTATAGGAATATTCCACACCAACCGATGCGGACGCGCCTCCGTCAATGAATATGTCAGCGTCAGCTCCAGTCTCGATATGATGCTGTTCTGTGTTCACGAACCTGTACGCCACGCCGGCTGAGACCGATGCCGGCAGACTGAACGAGGAACCTTCAGATGACTTGATCTTGCCACCGATGTTTCTTACGCCTGCCGCTATGCGGATTCCGGACACATCAGCAAGGGCGAAAGCGTCGGCTGCGAATGCCTTGTGGGAGTCCTTCTGGGTAAGCGCGGTGGAAGCGTATTTCATGTTCACACCGAATGATATGTAACTCAACGGCTTGTAAGACAATGAGAACCCGGCGACAATCTCTTTCGGGGTGAAAGTGCCGTCCGGAACTCCGGTTGAGGTGTACTTGTCGTAGCTTTCTCCGATGCCGTAAGACACGGCTACCGCCACACCCAACTTATCATACGGACGAAAGGTCAGCCCTGCGTCATAGACATTGGTCTTGAGCCTGTCTGGCTGCCATAGTGAATATGCCACAGCGGCATCGAGTTCTTTCTCCGAGAAGGCGAGCGACGCCGGATTCGAGAAGATTGTGAGCGAGCTCGGATCGGAGAAGGCTAGATCGGTGCCGGCTCTGCCTGACGAGGCCGGACAGATATTCCTGTTCAGGAAATCAAAAGCGGTGGCATTGACGGCAGAGGTGTTCTGGGCGGAAACCGCATGTGACATCGCAACAAGGGCGACACATGTCAATGAGATCAATTTACGGGGAAGTAAACTTTCCATTTTCATTTTGTTTTTTGTCAAGTTCAATCGCCAGTGCGGTGGGATTCCGCGGTAGGTTTTGCACAGATGCTTCGGCAGGTGCTTCGACAGGAGCTTCGGCAGTTGCTGCTCAGGTGCTTCGGCAGTTGCTGCTCAGGTGCTTCGGCAGTTGCTGCTCAGATGCTTCGGCAGGTGCTGCGCAGGTGGTTCGACAGGTGCTGCTCAGATGCTTCGGCAGTTGCTGCACAGATGCTTCGGCAGGTGCTGCGCAGATGCTTCGGCAGGTGCTGCACAGATGCTTCGGCAGGTGCTGCGCAGATGCTTCGGCAGTTGCCGCGCAGATGCTTCGGCAGGTGCTGCACAGATGCTTCGGCAGTTGCCGCGCAGATGCTTCGGCAGTTGCTGCGCAGATGCTTCAGCAGTTGCTGTGCAGATGCTTTGACAGGTGCTGCGACCGGGCTGTGAGCGGTGTCTGGCGTGTGGGCATAGGAGTGGTGTGGAATGCAGGGATAAGGGGAATGGATGGCGTGGCAGGTAATAAGTTGAGTATCAACGAAATAAGCATTCTCGTGGTGAGATATTGGGCACCACGAGAATGCTTATGTTAGTTATTGTCAAGTGGTTAGGTGCCACGGGTGTAGGACTAGTGTCTTTAGACCAGAGCCTTCACCTGTCCGGCGTTCAGCGGAAGCATCTCGGTGATCGGCTTGTACTCGTACTGGTCAAAGTCGTTGATCTGGGCGAAGCCAGCGGACTTGTCTCTGCGGTAGTAAATGTACATCAGAAGTCCGCCTGGAGCTTCTGGGACAACCTTGTCAGACTTGCCTTCGAGGAAAGACACGAGTTCTTCCTTTTTTGTCTTCGGGTAGTTGGCGGTCTTGCGCTTGAACGAACCTTCCTTGCCTTCGATGATGTAAGAGGATTTCATGGCGAGGAAGAGGATCACGGCGAACGCTATGAGAGTGCATCCGAGGATGAACATAGAGTCGGAGCAGAAGAGCAGTCCGACTCCCGCGGCAAGGAACATATTCGTGTCCGCCGCCAACGCTTTCCTCGCCGCCGGTGAGAACGACCGCGACAAGGACTTCGCCGACGAGATCGAAAAGACCCTCGCCGCCTTCCTTTCCGTTCAGTAGCGGCTGTGGCTATAAGACAAATGGCGCGGTTCGTTTTACGGGCCGCGCCATTTGTCTTACAGCCGATTATTTTGATTTCCTTAGGAATATTACTAACTTTGCATACAACACTACAGTAAACATATGATTGAGTTAAAGACTGATCTATATAGTAAGGTTCCAATCTACAAACAGCTTATGGAACAGTTTGAGGAAGGCGTTCGGAATGGTTCTCTCAAACCAGGGGAGCAGGTGATGTCTATAAACGCAATGGCGGCATCGCTCGGAATTTCAAGGGAGACCGCGATAAAGGTCTACTCCAAACTGAGGGAAAGGAATATTCTTGAAGCCAGTCAGGGCAAGGGTTTCTACATCAGTGACGGTAAAGACAAAGCTAAGATATTCACGGTTCTTGTGATCCTTGACAAGCTGAGCGCCTATAAGCAGACGTTCATCAATGCTTTGAACGAGGAGATCGAGGATCATGCGGAGATAACGATCCTTCTTCACAACCAGAACATTGACCTGTTTGAATACTACATCGACCAGAATCTCGGCAAATTCGATTACTATGTGATCACTCCCCATTTCTGCCAGGACAAGGAAGTCCAGACCCGGGTTCGCAAGGCGATCTCGCGCGTCCCCAACAGGCAGCTGATTATGGCGGATCATTGGATGAAGGAGGTCAGAGGAAATTATGGAGCTGTCTATCAAGATTTTGACCATGACATTGAAAAAGGTCTTGACCAAGGTGCCGAAAAACTTAAGAGCAGCGGCGCGCTTCATGTCATCACGTTGGAGAACAGTCTCTACGGAAGCAGGATCGAGGCTTCTGTCCTGCGTTTCTGCAAGCGGCTGGGCATCCGTTGCGATCTGATCACGTCGGTCACTCCTGAGACAATATCCAAGGGAGGGGTCTATCTTCTGCTCAATAGTTCGCTAGATTTCGGACTCATAGAGCTTTCTCGCGCCGCGAACGCGAAAGGTTATATGATCGGTCGCGACATCAGTATCATTTCCTACAACGAGTCTCCGATCAGCGAGATCCTTCTCGGCGGATTAACTACCGTCTCCACGGACTTTGCCCAGATGGGGCATCTTGTCGGGCAAATGATTCTGAACAAGAGTATGACCAAGATCCGCTGCGACTTCAACATGATCCGCAGAGCGTCTTTCTGACAGCTTCTAAGTGTCCTGAAAATTTCTTATGCTTATGAACTCAAGTTTCGCATTTGCGAAACATCACTCTTCTTCACTGCTTGCAGTGAAAGCAAGTCCCTCCCCCGAGGGGAGGGATTTAGGGAGGGGGTAACGTTAAAGGCCCTAAGGGGTGCGCGAAGCGCATCCCCTCCCCCGAGGGGAGGGATTTAGGGAGGGGGTAACGTTAAAGGCCCTACGGGGTGCGCAAAGCGCATCCCCTCCCCCGAGGGAGACTGTCTTAAAAGTAAAAGTACCCCCAGTGAGGATTGAAAATTCGTTGTCGCCCCTGTAAGGGGGTACATACTTTTCAACTCTCGCCGAGACTTTTAAGATAAGATAGTCTGGGGGGATTATAAATTGCTGTGGAGGGTAACATGCTTATAATAAGAACTTTAATATTGCTACCTCTAGCCCGTAACAGGTGAGAGGAGATGCCGCTAATTCGATGATAACCAGTTTGTTGTCCTCCATGCATCTCAATAATTAGCGTTAGCGTTAAGCGTTAGGATATGAGCGGAATTCCGATGCGCTACCCTGATGCGCTCCTGAGACTCTGTCCGATGCGCTACCCTGATGCGCTCCTGGGACTCTGTCCGAAGCGCTACCCTGATGCGCTTCCTGGGACTCTGTCCGATGCACTACCCTGATGCGCTTTCTGGGACGCTGTCCGATGCGCTACCCTGATGCGCTACCTGGGACTCTGTCCGATGCGCTACCATAGAAAAAAATTTGCTGATTGAATATAGAATGCTTATCTTGGCAAAAGGCCACAAGGATTTCATCAATAGGTGGCTGATGTAACCAAAACATAGATAATGATGTTTGCTCCGCTTTGATCCGAAGGCAGAAAACATGATTAACATTGAACAACTTAAACATTAGACTATGACCACAAAGAGACGCAAGACCATCCCGAAAGGTGTGACGGTTCACGTATTTCAGAGGGCACGCCACGGTTTCGTGGTGTTCTACAACACCAAAGACTCTTTGGTGTTTTTCACAATCTTCTCCATTTTGGCGGCACGTCACAAAGTGTGCGTGCTTGGACTGTGCGTGATGCACAACCATATTCACATCCTGATGGAGGATGCCACTTCCGCAAAGGTCATGGACTTCATGCGGGATCTTTGCTCTTGGTTTACAAAGGTTTATAATTCCAGACACGGATTGTCCGGAAATCTGTTTGGTCCTTACGGATTGTCTGTCAAGAAGGATGACAAGGCCATAAGGACGGCTCTTGCCTACGTCAACAACAACCCGGTAGAAGGCCGGATGTGCCATCGTGCGGAAGAATGGCGGTGGAACTTCATCGCCTACGCTGACTCCAAACATCCATATTCAGAAAAAATAATGCTCTCGCGTGCCTCGGCCGGAGTGAGAAGAGCCATCAAAAAAGTCGAGTATTTCCGTACAGCGGAGAGACCTCTGCTTTATGATAGGCTTGATGAACTTCTGGATCCGCTGACTGTCAAAGAGAAACAGCAGCTGACGGATTTCATTATCCGGAAATATTCCTGCATCGACTTCAGCCGCGTCGTCAGTTTTTACGGCAGCTATGAAAAGATGATCGGCGCGTTCTCGTTCAACACAGGCTCTGAATATGACCTCGACGAACCTTTTGATCCGAAATCCGGACAGGCCTACGGTAAGATGACACGTCATCTTGCCGCCGACAAGCGCTTCAAGGACATCGGCGAAATATTCCGTGCTCCGCTTGAGATTCGCTTTGAATATTTCTGCGAATTGATCAACAGTTGCCTTGTCTCCCCGACCCACGCAAAGAAATTTCTGCATATTCGTAATGCTGGCGTGGAGGATAAGTCGGTGATATTCAGTGGATAACTAAAGCCTCCTCCCCTTTGGAACGGCGAGGAGGTTGTCTCTTTATTATATTGTGTGTCAATGCGTTGCCCTCCACGCCCTGTAGTAGAGAGAGTCGTGTTTTTTGGTTGTTGGTGATTGCATCTGTGAGGTGCTATGTCTGCGAAATCATCTCCCCGGAGAGTCGTGTTTTTTGGTTGTTGGTGATTGCATCAATGTGGTGCTATGTCTGCGAAATCATCTCCCCGGAGAGTCGTGTTTTTGGGGGTTGGTGATTGCATCCTGCGTCAAAGTTCCGGCGGAGGATGATGGATATTCATCCGGACAGGACGCGAAGCGTAAGCCCGTCATCCCTCGCCGGAACTTTGACGCCCGACTAAAAATCTATCCGAGAATATTCCGCAGAACCCGCGTCAGCTGATCGGAGCAGGATGTGCCGCGACCGTGGCAGTTGACACCGGACAGAATTTCGATGGCTTTGCTGGCATCCATGCCTTCCAGAAGCCTCCCGATCGCCTGAAGGTTGCCATCGCAGCCTTTGATGTAATGAAGGTTGTGAATCTTCCCGTCAATGAGGTCAAAATCAATCTGCGCCGAGCACACCATAGCACTCGGAACCGCCGTTATGTGTCTGACACCGTCCGCCGTTTTGTCAGACAGAATTTTGAAATCGTCACCTATAGCCATTTCAGTAATTGTTAAACGTTTAAGTAACCTTTAAAAAATAACCTGCATCATCTTAAGGAATCTTTTCGGTATATATCTCTTTTCTCA
>UQUJ01000033.1 GCA_900544195.1 uncultured Alistipes sp.
GTAAGGTTAGCCTTCTTCTGTGTGCCGTAACCCACGACAACGACATCGCTGAGCATAAGGGCGTCCTCCTTGAGGACTACCTTCATGCCGTTGCGGGCGGTTGTGGTGACCGTGGTGTAGCCGAGGCAGCCGATTTCTACCTTTGTGCCTTCGGCGACATTGAGTGAGAAAGTTCCGTCAACCTGGGTGACGGTTCCCGTGGTTGTGCCAGGGATCATCACGCTTGCACCCGGAACCGGGTTGCCGTTGACATCGACGATCGTTCCCTTGACGGGCTGCTGCTGAGCGGCCGCCGCGGGCTGTAAACCGGACTCACTGGCGGCTGCCGTGGCGCTGAATGACAGCGTGCCGGCGAGCAGCATCATGAGAAAGGCGTTTACCTTGTAAGTGCGATTCTTTTTCATTTACTAAAAGGTTTTGTATTAACTTATGGTTGTTAATGTGCCCGTTTAACAAAAACTCACGATCGTCAGAACGCGCAACGTAATCAATTAATTTCAAACTAATTAGACAATAGCGACAGTCAATTCGGGCGAGCAAGATTATCGAATATACTGACTATTAACGTCTTACAAATCACGAAACATGAAAGCAGATTAGATTCGCTTAGGGCTCGTGATTTTATTCTTCCAATGGAATTGCTTATCTTTGTAGGTTACTATTAATTGGCTACTGAATATGTTCGATAACTTACAGGAGAGACTTGAGAGATCCTTCAAGATTCTGAAGGGTGAGGGTAAGATCACTGAGATCAATGTCGCTGAGACGCTGAAGGACATCCGGAGGGCGCTGCTGGACGCGGATGTCAGCTTCCGCGTGGCCAAGGACTTCTGCGACAGGGTGAAGGTCAAGGCCATGGGACAGAATGTCCTCACGGCAGTGAAGCCTCAGCAGATGATGGTCAAGATCGTCCACGACGAGCTGGCCGACTTCATGGGGAGCGCATCGCAGGACATCAACATCAAGGGCAATCCCGGGATAGTTCTGGTGGCCGGTCTGAACGGTTCCGGTAAGACCACGTTCTCGGCCAAACTGGCCAACAACATCAAGAGCAAGAGGGGCATGAAGGTGCTTCTTGCGGCATGCGACACGTTCCGCCCGGCGGCCATCGAACAGTTGAAGGTGCTCGGCGAGGGTATTCAGGTTCCCGTTTACACCGAGGAAGGCGTCAAGGATCCGATCAAGATCGCCAAGAACGCCATAGCCAAGGCCAAGGCGGAAGGATATTCAGTGGTCATCATAGACACCGCCGGTCGTCTGGCTGTGGATCAGGAGCTTATGGACGAGATCTCTGCCCTGCACAAGGCCGTGAACCCTACAGAGTCATTATTTGTCGTAGACGCGATGACCGGTCAGGATGCCGTGGAGACAGCCAAAGTCTTCAACGAGCGGCTTGACTTCGACGGAGTCGTGCTGACGAAGATGGACGGTGACACCAGAGGCGGCGCCGCGCTTTCCATCAAGTACGTCACCGGAAAGCCGATCAAGTTCATCTCCTCGGGAGAGAAGATGGAGGCGATGGATGTGTTCCACCCGGGACGTATCGCCGACAGAATCCTCGGAATGGGTGACGTTGTGTCTCTCGTCGAAAAGGCTCAGGAGCAGTTTGACGAGAAGCAGGCCAGGGAGACCAGAAAGAAACTGGCCAAGGACAAGTTCGGTCTCATGGACTTCTACAACCAGATCCAGCAGGTCAAGAAGATGGGCAACATCAAGGATCTTGCCGGAATGATTCCGGGAGTCGGCAAGGCGATCAAGGACATCGACATCGACAACGACAAGGCGTTCAAGGGAATAGAGGCGATCATCATGTCCATGACTCCTGAAGAGAGGGACAATCCTGAGATCATCAACGGAAGCCGCCGCAAGAGGATCGCGGACGGCAGCGGCACCAATGTGGCCGAGGTGAACAAACTTCTGAAGCAGTTCGAGACCACCAGGAAGATGATGAAGACGGCGCTGACCGGGAACCTTGCCCAGAAGCTCCGCGGCTTCAGAAGGTAGGCAGACGCTTAGCGGCCGGCGAAATATTCCTTGCGGCGAGGGGCCTCGGCAAGGCGGTCTGAATATACCGACGGGGCGAACGGACGCATGTTGTAACGGGAAGCCATCACCTGACCGTAGGCTCCGGCACTGCGGATCCCAATTAGGTCTCCCCTGTGACTCTTGGCGAGCAGACGCTCCTTACCGAAAGTGTCTGCCGACTCGCAGACAGGGCCGACTACGTCATAGACACGATTCTCGCGCGCGTCATTGTCCTCATAGTGAGCCGAAAGGTTCTCGATCTTGTGATAGGAACCGTAAAGGGCAGGACGGATGAGATCGTTCATGCCAGCGTCCACCATCAGGAAACGACGGTTCTCCCCCTTCTTCACAAACAAGACCTCCGTGACTAGCGAGCCACACTGCGCCACAATGGAACGCCCCGGCTCCACGTGGACAACCTGGTCGGGACGACGCCTAAGATTCCTGTCGATGGTTCCGAACCAGGTCTCAAAGTCGGCCACAGGATTGACATCCGGCTCATCATAATCGATGCCCAAGCCTCCTCCCAAGTCTATGTTCTTGACGATCATCCCGTTAGCCTCAAAGCGGGACACGATGTCATTGACCTTGGCGCATTCCAGCTTCACAACATCCTCAACATCAAGGATCTGCGAGCCGATGTGGAACTGAAGCCCGTAGAAATCGATGTTCGGGCAAGCGTTCACCAAGGCCACGGCCTCGTCAAAGCTCCTGTCGGAGATTCCGAACTTGTCCTCGTACAGGCCGGTGGTGATGTAGTGATGCGTGTGGGCATCGATGTTCGGGTTGATCCTAAGGCTGACGGGAGCCCTGCGGCCAAGCCTGCACGCCAGGTCACCGATGATCTCAATCTCCTCAAGAGACTCCACCACGAAGGCACCGATGCCGACCTGAAAGGCCTGGCATATCTCCCTGTCGGACTTTCCGACTCCCGCGAAGAAAATCTTCCTGGGATCGTAGCCGCACCCCACGGCGAATTCAATCTCGTCACCGCTCACGCAGTCCGCTCCAAGCCCCTTGTAGCTGATGATGTCGTTGAGACGGCTGTCCGAATTGGCCTTTACCGAATAATGCACCTGTATGCCGGTCTTTTCGGAAAGATCGGCGACCTTGTCCACAGTACGCATAAAGAGGTCGATGTCATAGTAGTAAAACGGTGTCGCGACCCTGCGGAAGGTAGCGTAATCATCAATTCTCAGCATAATAAACATTCATTAGACACTCCCCCGAAGGCGAGCGCGCTCGTTATTTTATTGTTCGTTAACATACAACAATTGCAAAAGTAATCTAAAATTTCTAAATTCGCACACTATTGTACGTTCAGAGGGTTTTTCTGACACGAGATAGCATTAGAAAAAACACTTTTAACATTAGGACAAAAAATGGAAAAAGGACCTATTTCACAATTCATCACCCACAACTACCGCCACTTCAACTCGGCGTGCGTGGTTGACGCCGCGAAGGCCTACTGTGACCTTCTCGACAAGGGTGGAAAGATGTTCCTTGCTATGGCCGGTGCGATGAGTACCGCTGAAATCGGACTGTCCCTCGCGGAGATGATCCGTCAGGACAAGTTCTCGTTCGTCTGCTGCTCAGCCAACAACCTCGAGGAGGACATCATGAACCTTGTCGCCCACTCACACTATTACAGGATTCCGGGCTACCGCGACCTCACTCCTCAGCAGGAGCAGGAGCTGCTTGAGAACCACTACAACCGTGTGACCGACACCTGCATTCCTGAGGAGGAGGCTTTCCGCCGTCTTGAGGGCGCGCTCGTCGATGTGTGGACAAAGGCGAAGAATGAAGGAAAAAGGTATTTCCCTTATGAATATATCTACCAGCTTCTCCGCAGCGGCGTTCTGGAGCAGTACTATGAGATCGACCCTAAGGACAGCTGGGTAATGGCTGCCTGCGAGAAGAATATTCCGATCATCTGCCCGGCCTGGGAGGACTGCACAACCGGTAACATATTCACAGCCCACTGCATCCGCGGCGAGTTCCCTACCGACCTCGTGAAGACAGGCGTCGAGGTGATGATGTTCCTTGTTGACTGGTACAAGGCCAACGCCACGGGAGCCGGTGTCGGATTCTTCCAGATCGGTGGCGGCACCGCCGGTGACTTCCCTATCTGCGTCGTTCCTATGATGGAGCAGGATCTCGGATGGAAGGGCACACCGCTTTGGTCATATTTCTGCCAGATCTCCGACAGCACCACATCCTACGGTTCATATTCAGGAGCCGTTCCTAACGAGAAGATCACCTGGGGTAAGCTGTCCCCTACCACTCCGCGCTTCATCGTGGAGAGTGACGCGACAATCGTGGCGCCGCTGATCTTCGCATACGTGCTGGGCTGGTAAACAGCACCATCGCTGACTTTCAGAAGGTGATGGCCGGACATATCCCTCGGCCATCACCTTTTTCAACAAAAACCATAATATCCAATTGACACAACCACATATGAGAGAGAACTCAGGCAAAAGCTACTCGCTGATTGCCAACATTTCACGTAAATTAAACAGAATCAGGAGAAACGGTCTGGAAAGCATCAAAAGCGGCATCAGCGCCAAAAGAACAGTTGACAAAGTTGAAAGGAAGCTCGCGCGATGGGTGGAGGAAGGAAAGCACCACGAGACCGACAAGTCTATGGACGACATTCTGGAAGAACTCGGACTGACAGGAGAGGAGCTTTCCTTCTACTGTTCGAGGGTGCTGAAGAAAAAGTTTCTCACATGGCGCAAGGAACTGAGGATCAACGATGCCAAAGACCTTCTGCTCATGCATCCCAACGCACCTGCCTGCCACATCGGTTTCGTGGTCGGGCTGTGCGACAAGTCAAATTTCCGGCAGCAGTTCAGGGAAGTCGTAGGCTGCACGCCACTCGAATGGCGCAAAAGGAATCTTAAGGAATATGACTGCGACGATACAAAAAAGTAAATAAGAAGCTGTTTTGAATTGTTTGAGATGTTGTTTGAGATGTTCTTTGAGGTGAAATAAACTTCAAACAAACAATTCAAAATAGCTTTTAAAATTCTTGGAGATTCAAAAAATATCATTATCTTTGCAGTGTATTAATAAACTATTACACTAATAAGACATGATTGAAATCAAAGATCTGGCTTTCAGCTACGGCAAGACACCCGTTCTGAAAAGCATAACTACAACACTTGAGGAAGGCCGCATCTACGGTCTTCTGGGCGAGAACGGAGTCGGAAAGACAACTCTGCTGACACTTCTGTGCGGCCTGAAGAAAGTCTGCTCCGGCAGCATCACCACCGATGGGCAGAATCCTTTCGACCGCACCCCAACCCTGCTCCAGAATCAGTTCTACCTCCCGGACGAGGTTCTTCCAATAGCGATGAAGGCGGAGTGCTTCGCCAAGGAAAGAGGAGCCTTCTGGCCGGACTACGACCATGCGAAGTTTCTTGAGATCATGAAGGAGTTCGAGAACGACCCGGCCAAGAAGATGAGCCAGATGTCCGCCGGACAACTGAAGAAGACCTACATCTCGTTGGCCTTGGCCTGCGGCTGCAAGTACATATTCATGGATGAGCCGACGAACGGTCTGGACATTCCTTCCAAGACGCAGTTCAGAAGCGCGATCATGAAGTACACCACCGATGATTCCACAATCGTGATCTCAACCCACCAGGTGAGGGATCTGGAGAACATCATCGACCCGATCATAATCCTTGACCGTCAAGATGTTCTGCTGAACGCAACGGTGGAGGAGATCACAAGTAAACTGTACTTTGACTACGGCACTCAGCTTCATCCGGAATCCCTTTACAGCGAGCAGCTTCCGGGGGGATTCATCCAGGTTCGTCCTAACACGACCGGCGAGGACAGCAAGATCAATGTCGAGGCCCTCTTCAACGCTGTCCACAAGAACAAGGAACTGATCAAGGGCATGTTCAACAACAAACAATAAGGAGGAATGGCGATGAACAATAACTTCAATTTCGGAAGGTTCGGGAAATATTTTGTCTACGACCTCAAGAGGCAGTGGAAAAACATCGGAATGCTGGTGCTGATCTTCGCGCTGTCCCCTGTCATTTTCTACATGCTCTACATGTTCTTCGCGGCGCTGTTCGACGGAGGCCTGATGAAGCTGTTCTCTGGAATGAGCATCGACGGTCCCTCAATTTGGGTAAGGTTCGGGATGGCCGCCGTGATGATAACGATCTTCGTGATGCTGTTCCCATCCAGAGCCTATGGTGAGATCACCGACAAGGCCAAAGGCTCCGAGTGGCTTATGCTGCCGGCCTCAAGGCTTGAGAAATACGTGTCCATGATGCTGGTCACCCTGCTTGTCATACCTATCATGTACATAGTGGTCTATCTTCTGAGCGACGGCCTGGTGTGCCTGTTTGACAAGAGCTGCGGTGGAGCCCTGATGTCGTTCAGAATCAACGACCTGCTTCAAACCACGGACATCATCATTCCGGCAAACGGGCTGTGGATTATAATTGCGAACACCGTGCAATACGCGATCATATTCCTCCTCGGAGGCTTGATATTCAAGAAATGGAAGGTGGTCGGAACATTGCTGGCCAACTTTGCCATAGGGATGTTTTTCTCCACGCAGATCAGCATGCTCTTCGTGAACATGGATCCGGTAATGGTGGGCGAAAAGTTCATGAACTGGTCAGTCCGGCACGCCGACAGCGTCGATCTCTGGCTGAACGGGTTCATCAACTTCTGGACATTATTGATAGTCGCGGTCTGCGCCATCTGGATCTGGTTCAGGCTCAAAAGAATCCAGCATTAATAGTTTACGGTCATGGAATTTAACTCGAACAAGGCTATCTACCTACAGATCAGCGACATGATCTGCGAGCAAATCCTTTCCGGCGCGCTTGCCGCCGACGACAGGATTCCGTCCGTCCGTGAATATGGCGCCTCGGTCGGCGTGAACCCCAACACGGTGATGCGTACCTACGAGAAGCTCACCAACGAAGGGATCATCTACAACAAACGAGGCATCGGCTACTTCATCAGCGCGGAAGCCAAGGACATCGTACTGGAAAACAACCGCAAAGAGTTCCTCGAAGTCGAACTGCCCGCCGTCATCAAAAAAATGGAGCTCCTCGGGCTCGACCCGAAGGAGCTGCTAGACAAAAGCAATTGGGTAATCTAAATATTTGAATATCATGAAGTTTTTAAAGAATATACTGACTGTTGCGGCACTGGTTCTTATGGCGGCAGGCCTGTCATCCTGCTACTTCAGGCTAAGCGATGACGCGAAGAAACAGTTCAAGTACGACTTGCGATACCGTATGCACACTGCTGAAGGAGAAGTTGACACCGTGACCTACAATCCAGGTGAGTTCCATTCGGTATGCAACAAAGGTGGCATCGATGACGTGTTGGTCATCCAGACCGAGAACGAGTTCAAGGTTGAAGTGATCTCTTACGAGATGATGACCGACTCAATCCGCGTGACAAATGAAAATGGGGTCCTGACGGTTGGACTCACCGATAAGACCGCAAGAATCTTCGGCCCGATTCAAATTCGGGTCTATGCCCCGTCTTTGACCGAAATCACCTCTGCAAAATCCTGTAATATGCGAATCTCAGACTACAAGGGTGACTCTCTGAGCATAGAGACCGTCGGATCAGGAAACATCAAGGCATTCAACCTGAACATTACAGGGAAGCTGAGTGTTCTTGGAACCGGAAGCGGCGACCATGAGTTCAGACACATCACCTCCGATGAGATGGTCATCGACAAGAAAGGCTCAGGAGACGGAGAGTACAGCGACCTGAACATTGGCACATTATCTGTAACGTCAACTGGTTCGGGAGACGCGACACTTTCCGGAAAGGCGGAATCAGTCACCTTCAGCAAAACAGGTTCAGGTGACATTGACGCCAGCAAACTGAAAGCCAAAAGTGTCAAGACTCAGGAAAGCGGAAGCGGAGACCTTATAGTCAACGATGAATCAATCAACAAATAATCACAATGAACATGCGGAAGACATTATTGCACATTATGGCCGTGGTTCTGATCGGCCTGACATCAACAGGTACTCTGAACGCAAGAACCAGTGGCGATGACGATGACTACAAGACCAAGACCTACGATGTAGGCACAATCTCGTCCATCGACGCAAACGGCCTGTTCAGTGTCATCTACGAGCAGACTTCGGGTGAGACCGATGTTTCGGTCAAGGCGAAGGACAAGGTGTTCGAGTGTCTGGATGTCAAGAATGATGACGGTATGCTGGTTCTGAAGCTTAATCTGAAAGACGGCAAGAGCTATACTCTGCCTCCGATCGAGGTCAAGGTCCGCACCAAGCATCTGACCTACGTGGAATTGTCCGGTTCCGGCAGTTTCACCTGCGAGAGCGGCATCAAGACCGAATCCCTGAAGATCAGGTCGTCCGGAGCGGGTAGCGTTGAGATCAATGACCTGTCCGCCAAGAACTCGATTGAGATAATGACCTCCGGAGCCGGCAAGGTCAATCTGGACGGTGCCAAGGCCAAGGATCTCAGCGTCGAGATGAACGGAGCCGGCAAGGTGGAAGTCCAGGGAATCGAGTCCAAGACCGCCACCGCAATCATCCGTGGGGCCGGCAAGATCACCCTCGGCGGCAAGACCGGCAACGCCATCTACAAGCTGAACGGAGTAGGCGTGATCGACGCCGAGTCCCTGAAAGCCGACAACGTCCGTTCCGACCGCGCCGGCATCGGCTCCATCCGGTACTAGCCCCCACCCTAATAACCAATTGACCAATTTCTCCTACGCCTGGCCACTGAGCTTGTTCAGTCACGTCAACGAGGCCGGTGGCCGTTCTGTTTAGTCGCTTCGGCAGGCTCAGCGACCTGCAAGGCATGACCCGACATAAAAGATCCGGGTTCTAACATCCGGTCACTGAGCCTGTCGAAGTGGCCTATGTGATAAATAGCACCCACCGCTCGGCCGCACCTCAACTTTACGAAACGCCTTCAGGGCAAACGGCCACTAAGTGCCGCCAAACATGGAATATGCTGAAAAACTCTTGGGGTAAGCCACAGGTTTTTCAGCATATTCCTTATCCTACGGCATTCAGTTCAGGGTTGGGCTGAAGGCGATTCGTAAAAAGCGTGGACAGGGTTCTGCAGTAAAAACAAAACTATGATGTTTTATAATCCGCTTATTTTCACGATCGTTCATCAGTGGACGGAATGAATAATCATCAGCGGGCTTTGCCAAAGATGGACTCAAGGATATTCTTGTCAAGCATAGTGACACGGCTCAGGACTGACAATGAGTAGGTTCGCCTGTCCGCCCATAGTTTCCGGGCGACAGCGACTCTTTGTTCCACACTGGCTTTTGAGACGGCTGGCACATTCCATAGGGCATTGCAGATCGTCTTCGCTTCCCTTCGGAGTTCGGTCTCGGAAGCCTTATGCATCGCACTCAACGAGGTGCATTCTCGATCAATGGCTGATTCGATGTCCTTCTTCTGACTCATAAAGGCAATGAAGGCCCGTGGGGTTCTGAACAAGGCCTCGACAGATTTCCAATCGACATAAGAATGGGGTTGGAGCATTCCTTCGGCATCACAGAGCCAGTCCTCAGGCAGAGCCGTCAATGTGTGGAACATCGATCGGCGGGTCAAGACAGGATATTCACTTATTCTTTTTCCTCGCTTCGCGAAACGGTTATGATCCACGAAATAGATATCTCCGGGGCCCCATTCATATGCCCAAGGTGCCAACGGGAAGCCGGCTGCGATCGCATTCCTATAGACATACATAAACTTTGTCTTCAATTCATTCTCCGTGAATATGGGATCGTTACTCACTCGTATCTTTCCCGTTACCGCGTGACATCTCTTTGTGCGTGAAAGGAACGACTCATGTTTCATTGCGATTGAACGCGCGAACCTATCACAGTCTTGAAGACTTCCCTTTGCGATAAGATGGAAATGAGTGCCCATCACTTGCAAGGTCAGAATCACGATGCCGCATTGATACGCTGTCACGGCTATAACATTCATTCCCCAAATATAGTCCTCACGTGATTCAAAGAGTATGCTGACATTCGTCCCGTCGGAATAGATGTGTGCATAGCCCTCAACAGGTTTGTCAACCCAACCGGACTGTATCGGGGTGGTCGCCTCGGTTTCTGATCTATTACATTGATTACTATTGTTATCCATATTTATAATATGATTAAAGGTTCAAATGTTGATCATAGGGCAAACATAGGACAAAAATCACGGGTTCACAATGAATCATAAAAAACATAGCAAAAATTTTTCTGTTTTTTATAGAAACAGTGCTATTCTTACCATCAATATAGAATTTGTTTATTCACATAAAAAAATTCTTTTATGACTATTCACTCTACGGTTTCGCTTGTCTCTTACACAAAGGCAAGTCTGGCACAATGTATTGGCTCAATTATCATCAACATTACGGCCGGAGAATCGGCCTCTAGCACCTCGGCAGGCTCTGCGACCACAAAGGCCCGGTCACTAGACATAAGCTATTAACAGAACAAAAAGCAAGACAAGATATATTCCGGAATAAGCGGTGCCAAAGTGACCGATGTCATGAATAACACCCGCGACATCAACTTTACAAAACGCCTTCAGGGCAAACGGCCACTGAGTGCCGCCAAACAATGGATATGCTGAAAAACTCTTCGGGTAAGCCATAGGTTTTTCAGCATATTCCTTATTCTATGGTGTTCTGTTCAGGGTTGGGCTGAAAGCGATTCGTATAAAAGCGATTCGTATAAAGAAGGAGATACACTCGCATGGGGATGCATGGGAGACAAGGGAAAGCATGATAGATGCATGGGGATGCATGGGAGGCAAGGGAAAGCATGAAAGACGCATGGGCATGCATGGGAGGCAAGGGAAAGCATGATAGATGCATTGGGATGCATGGGGATGCGTTGGCATGCATGGGGAGGCGTTGGGATCAGAAGATATAGAACTCCCTTCGGTACTGATAGTTGGAGCGGAGGGACTCGAAGTTTTCGGGAGCCATGCGGAGCATGAAATCGTCAGTGAAGATCGGGTAGTTGTACTGGAGGACGGAGGCGACCTCTCCCTGTGACTTGCCTTTCAGGTCAAGGCGGATTGACTCAAGGTCAATGATTTCGGTCTTGGGAAAGAAATCGTATAGAGGCTCTATGCCGAAGAAGCGGGCAAGGGCACGGACGGCCATCGTGGTACCGTTCTGCTTGCCTTGATAGGAGTAGCCGGCGATGTGCGGAGTGGCTATGTCCACCATATTCAGAAGCTCACGGTCAATGTTCGGCTCGTTGTTCCAAGTGTCGATGATCACCGGCCCCAACTTAGGGATCGCACGCTTCAGCGCCGCCTCATCGACGACCTCACCACGGGAAGCGTTGATGAATATGGTTCCAGGCTTCATCATACCGAAGAACTCGTCATTCGCCATTCCCCTTGTGGTCTCGTTCAGAGGCACATGCATGGTCACGATGTCGGCATTGGACAAAAGATAGTCCAACGGGCAGAAACCCTCCATCCCCTCCTCGGCCATGCGTGGCGGATCGTTCTTCAGAACCTTGAACCCCAGGGAACCGGCCACGGAATCCACACGACGGCCGACATTGCCTACACCGATGATGCCCAACTTGCCACCTTCCAGACGCAAAGCCTTCCGGGCGGCCACACCGTACAGAGCCGAAAAGACATAGTTCATGACTCCCCCCGCATTGCAACCGGCCGAGTTCCGGACTATGATTCCTTTTCCGTTGCAGTACGGGAGATCAATGTGATCCATACCGATCGTCGCCGTGGCGATGAACTTCACCGGAGTGCCTTCGAGCAAAGAGGCGTCACACTTGGTTCTGGTCCTGACAATCAGTGCGTCGGAGTTCATCGCATCCTCGTGAGAGATGGCACGTCCCTCCATATACCTGACATCAGCATACGGTTCCAGAACACCTTCGATGAACGGAATCGCCTGATCGATTATGATCCTGATCTTGCTGTCCATAACCTACTATTCCAAGATTTAAGATTGAAGGACTTCCCTCCAAGAAAGATAGAGAGGCCACCTTTCCGAAGAAGTCATACAATATTATTTTACTTAAAGAACATTTTCCACAAATCAAAACCGTTCCCAAAACTCCAACCAAACGCAACAATCATTTAAGAATCAATTCCTTCACATACCCGACCTTGTCATAGTCCTTGACAAACAACTCGTCCTTTTCCAGAAACCGGTTCATCGCCTGAATCAAAGCAGGCTTCTGGAACTCCAGATGACTCCGCAGCATCGAGGACGACATCGTCACGTAAAGTTTTCCGTCACGGTAGAACTTCCGGAGCGTCTGGCCCGCCACCCCTGACACAGCGTCCCAAGCGGCGAAAACCCGCTGGGTATTGAGCCCGGCGCCAAGCTTCAAAGCTCTGATGTACAAAGGAATGAGTTGATCCATTCCCAAGGCCTCCTTGCGAGGCGTACCCTTGATCTTCTGAAACTCAGCCATCATCAAATCTCCCTGAACTCTCCCCCGACAGCCTCGAAATAAGCCCTGTCCGCGGTCAGACCATCCACAATCCCCGACATCCGGACCTTGTTGCTGTCTGTTATGAATATCTGGCCGAAGTCGCTCCCGGCGACCATTCCGAGCAGATTCGAGATTCTGCTCATATCCAGTTTGTCGAACACATCATCCAGCAGCAGCATCGGCGGGAAGCCGTACCTGCGCTTCATAAGCTCGTACTGGGCGAACTTCAAGGAGACCAGAAACGACTTCTGCTGTCCCTGCGAGCCGCAACGCCTGATCGGAAAGCCGTTCATCTCAAAAAGGAAATCATCCCTCTGAATCCCTGCGGTGGTGTATTTAAGCATCCTGTCCTTCTCCCGCGAAGTCTTCAGAAGATCCACCAACGAGCCTTTCCGAAGATCCGACCTATAGTCGATCGACACAGTCTCGCGGCAACCTGAAAGCGTTGCGTAATGCTCGGCCACCAACGGTAGAAGGTCCTTGACAAAAGCGTCCCT
The DNA here is from genome assembly GCA_900544195.1 of uncultured Alistipes sp. GTDB lineage: Bacteria > Bacteroidota > Bacteroidia > Bacteroidales > UBA932 > Cryptobacteroides. The sequence goes on from UQUJ01000033.1 coordinate 13,003, forward strand.
CTTGCCGTGGATCACATCGGCATATTCATTCATCCTTTCGTCGAACACGTCCAGAAGCGACTCGTCGAAGGTTCCGTCCTTGAGCATCTTGTTGCGTTGGAAAAGCAGGCGGTTGTACTGCTGCATCGCGGCGAGATATTCCCTGTCCATCTGCGACAGCACCGAATTGACGAACCGCCGCCTGTCGTCACCGCTCTCGCTGACGAGGGAAGTATCTGACGGTGAGACCATCACTATCGGCAGAACCCCGATGTGCTCGGAGATCTTCGAATATGCCTTGTCGTCCCTCCGCACCTTCTTCTCGCCCTTGCCGTCCACCTGCACCGAGAACCGCGCGTCCGGTCCCATATTCATTGAATATGTCCCCGAGACGGCGAACGCGTCCGTGCCGTGCCGGAAGTTGAACCTGTCTGACGAGGCGAATGCGCTTTTGGTCATCGAAAGGTACCAGACGGCATCCATAAGATTTGTCTTTCCCTCCCCGTTATTGCCTGAGATGCAATTGATGTTGGGAGAGAAAGACAATTCCTGAAACGCTATGTTCCTGAAATTCTGGACGACTATTTTCTTCAGTGCCGGCATCTGAACATCATTCCGACTCCACAATGCCTTGATTCAGCAGCATTGTTTTCCGAGCCAATGTTTATGGCAACAAATATAATCAATTTCATGGGAAATGAGATAAGGCTTTCAATAATTGCAGGATTAAACATTTTTTCATAATTTTGTGGGCTATTATTCGGTAATAACAAAAACTTTATAAAAATGGCAAAGCAAGATGCAATTTTAAAGGAGAAAGAGCAGGAGCGTGAGGAAAAGGTCATCGAGACCGTGTCCAAGACCGACCAGTTCTTCCGTGAGAACAAAAAGACAATCTACGGTACACTGATCGCCCTTGTGGTGATTGCCCTCGTCCTTGTGGCGTACCAGAAGTTCTATGTCCAGCCTAAGAGCGACGAGGCCACGGCGCAGATGATCCCTGCGGAGGCCAACTTCCGCAACGGAGAGTTCGAACTCGCCCTCAACGGTGACGGCAACGTGCTTGGATTCGCCCAGATCATCGAAGACTTCGGAGCCAAGGGTGGCAAGGATGTCTATTTCTACGCGGGAGTCTGCGAGCTTCAGCTCGGACACTACCAGGAGGCGATCGACTACCTTAAGAATTACAGCGGAAAGGACTCTATCCTCTCGGCACGTGCCTCTGCCTGCATCGGTGACGCTTACGTCGGTCTTGAGAAGTACAGCGAGGCTCTCGGATACTTCGAGAAAGCCGCTGCCGCCGCCGACAACATGTTCGCAGCAGGTTACCTTCTGAAGGCCGGTGTGACCTGCGAGGAACTCGGCGACAATGCAAAGGCGCTCACTTTCTTCAAGAAGATCAAGGATCAGTACCCTCAGTCAGTTGAAGGCTACGACATCGACAAGTACATCACCCGCATCGAGAACCAGACCAAATAAGGAATATGGGAAGAGCGTTTGAATTCCGAAAGGAAAGGAAGATGAAGAGGTGGGGGCACATGGCCAAGACCTTCACCAAGATCGGAAAGGAAATCACCATCGCCGTAAAGCAGGGTGGACCTGACGTGGTCGGCAACTCCAGGCTCAGAGCCCTCATGGCCGAGGCCAGGAGCGAGAACATGCCTAAGGACAACATCGAGAAGGCCATCAAGAGAGCTCTTGAGAAGAATCAGGGCGACTTCAAGGAGGTCGTGTTCGAAGGCTACGGCCCTCACGGAATCGCTTACCTCGTTGAGACAGCGACAGACAACAACACACGTACAGTCGCTAATGTGAGAAGCTACTTCACAAAATGCGGCGGCTCTCTCGGAACCAGCGGCAGCGTGAGCTTCATGTTCGACCACAAGTGCGTGTTCCGCATCAAGTATCAGGAAGGAATGGACATCGACGATCTTCAGCTTGCCCTTTGCGACTGCGATGATGATCCAGAGGTTTTCATCGAGGAGCAGGAGGACAAGGACGAGAACATCACGAAGAACGTGGTGATCTACGGCGCCTACGAGTCCTACGGAGCGATCCAGAAGTACATCGAGGACAATGGCTACGAGCTTGTGTCCGGAGGATTCGAGAGGATTCCTAACGTGGATCTTAAGGATGTCACACCGGAGCAGCGTGAGACTCTTGACAAGCTCACCGGCCTTCTTGAGGACGATGACGATGTCACAAACGTTTACAACACGCTGAAACCGGCGGAGTAATAATTACACTAATGAATATTAGAGGCTGACTGAAAATGTTTTTAGTCAGCCTTTTTTATTTTACGGAGTGGTCATGATGGGCGCAAGAAATTTACGATTTTGCGGCCAGGAATTTTGAATGAAACAGGATTCTTGATAAATTTGTGTTTTGGAAAATTTTGATTAAAGCACAGAAGTATGAGCATCCAGCAGGATAACATCAAGAAGCTGGTCGAGCGCAGAGCCGCGGCCAGGATGGGCGGAGGCCAGAAAAGGATCGATGCCCAGCACGAGAAAGGCAAGTTGACGGCGAGGGAACGCCTCGCGCTGCTGCTTGACGAAGGAAGCTTCGAGGAATTCGATATGTTTGTCCGTCACCGCTGCACGAACTTCGGAATGGAGAAGCAGCACTTCGACGGAGACGGAGTTGTCACCGGACAGGGCACGATAGACGGCCGTCTGGTCTATGTCGCCGCCCAGGATTTCACCGTCTCGGGAGGATCCCTCTCAAAGACGATGGCGGAGAAGATCTGCAAGGCGATGGATCTGGCGACCAGAAACGGAGCTCCGTTCATCTGCCTCAACGACTCCGGCGGAGCGCGAATCCAGGAAGGAGTTGACGCGCTCGCGGGTTACGGCGAGATCTTCGAAAGAAATATCCTCGCGTCCGGAGTCGTTCCACAGATTTCAGGAATATTCGGTCCTTGCGCCGGAGGAGCGGTTTACTCCCCTGCCCTCACGGACTTTACGGTAATGGTCAAGAACACCTCTTACATGTTCCTGACGGGTCCGGCAGTCGTGAAGAGTGTCCTCGGAGAGGTTGTCTCGCAGGAGGAACTCGGAGGAGCGAGCGTGCACGCGTCCAAGAGCGGTGTCGCTCATTTCGCCGCCGAAAACGAACAGGAAGGCATCAATACGATCAAGGAACTCCTCGGTTATATTCCTCAGAACAACATGGAGGAGGCTCCGAGGGTTCCGACCGACGACCCTGTCAGCAGGGTTGACGACTCGCTGAACGAGATCATTCCTGACAATCCGAACCAGGCCTACGACATGTACAAGGTCATCACGAGCATCGTCGATGACGGTAAGTTCTTCGAGATCCACAAGGAGTTCGCCAAGAACATCATCGTGGGTTTCGCCCACATGAACGGGCGCAGCGTCGGCATCGTGGCCAACCAGCCAAAGATGCTCGCCGGAGTTCTGGACATCAACGCCTCCCGCAAGGGAGCCCGTTTCGTTCGCTTCTGCGATGCGTTCAACATTCCTATCGTCTCACTGGTTGACGTGCCGGGATTCCTTCCGGGAACCCAGCAGGAATATGGTGCCGTCATCACCAACGGAGCGAAACTGCTCTACGCCTACGGTGAGGCCACGGTTCCTAAGGTCACCGTCGAGCTCCGCAAGAGCTATGGCGGATCCTACATCGTCATGAGCAGCAAGCACTTGCGTGCCGACCTTGTCTATGCCTGGCCTTCCGCCCAGATCGCTGTTATGGGTGCTGACGGAGCCGTCAACGTGCTCTATGCCAAGGACATCAAGGCTGTAGAGGATCCATCCGAGCAGCAAAAGATCCGGGCCGCCAAGAAAGAGGAGTACGAAGAACTTTTCAACAACCCTTACCAGGCGGCGGAGAAAGGCTACATCGATGATGTGATCGAGCCTCGCAACACCCGTTTCCGCATCATCAGGGCCCTTGAGCAGCTTGCGGGCAAGAAGCAGCAGACGCCAGCGAAGAAACACGACAATCTTCCTCTGTAGTGATATGAAGAGATTTGGACGAATATTTTTATCAGCCGTCCTCCTGTTCTCAGGACTCGCCCTCGGTGCCCAGAACCTTTCGGATCTGAGGATCGGAGAGATTCTCGTGGAGAACACGAGCGGACTCACGGACGGCTACGGACAGCGCACAGGCTGGATAGAAATCTTCAACAATTCCTATGGAAGCGTGAAGTTCGCCGGCTGCTACCTGTCCGATGACAAGGACAACCTGCGGAAATATCATATTCCCGCATCTGACGCTTCGACAATTTTGAAACCACGTCAGAGCGTCGTTTTCTACACAAGCGGAAACGCCTCACAGGGGACATATTACACGAATTTCACCCTGCGCAACGGTTCCACGATCTATCTCGTCAGCAATGACGGGCGCACCATCATCGACACAATCGACATCCCGGCAGACCTTCCTTCTGACTGTTCAGTGGTTAAGGTTCCGACTGGAGTGAAAATGATGGATTTCGAGACAAAGGTCACTGACAAACCTACCCCGGGATCCTACAACGGAGACGTGGACGCGAAGACCAACAGCCAGATAATGAAGGAGAAAGACCCGCACGGATGGGTTCTTACCCTGATTTCCGTCTCGGTTGTGTTCATCGCGCTGACCATCCTGGCGTTCATCTTCGGATGGATCGGCAACGCCAACAAGAAAGCCGCTGCACCGAAACCAGTCAAGGCGGCAAAACCTTCTGAAAAGAACGGGAATATGACTCCAGAGGTCGCGGCTGCCATCTCGATGGCCCTCTCGCAGGAATTCGGCGGAGAGATCCACGCGGCCATCGCCCTGGCGCTTGACGACTATCTGGGTGGCGGAATCCACGACGAGGAGAGCTTCGTCATCACGATCCGTCCGTCACAGAATGGCAACTGGAACGACAAAGCACAGAATTTCAGACAATTACCAAGATAATAAAAGATTAAGAATATTAAACCGAATATGAAAACCTACAAATTCAGGATCAACGGCAACGAGTACAACGTTGACATCAATTCAGTGGAAGGAAACATCGCTGACGTTACGGTGAACGGAGCGTCTTATCAAGTCGAGATGGAGAATGCGCCGGCTCCCGTACAGAAACCGGCACAGGCGCCAGCCACCGCGACCACCGCTCCGGCAAGCTCAGCGACCACGACACCAGCCCCTAAGGCAGCCGCTCCGGCAGGAGCCGGCAAACCTGTGACCTCCCCTCTCCCGGGCGTTATCATCGAGGTCTCCGTCAAGGAAGGCCAGGCCGTGAAGGCCGGTCAGAAAGTGGCCGTGCTTGAGGCCATGAAGATGGAGAACGAGATCCAGGCTCCGGCAGACGGAACCGTCACTGCCATCCTCGTGAACAAGGGTGACTCTGTCCTCGAAGGTGCCGAAATCGTCAAGATAGCATAAGAGGATGGGCATCATATTCGAAAGTCTAAAGCAGTTCTGGTACTTCACCGGATTCGCCAACGCGTCTTGGCAGAATCTGGTGATGATCCTGATCGGCATCGTGTTCATCACACTTGCCATCAAGAAGGAATGGGAGCCGCTCCTGCTCGTTCCGATCGGATTCGGAATGATCATCGGCAACATTCCTATGTTCCCGGGACTTAACATCGGAGTCTATGAGGACGGCTCCGTACTGAATATTCTGTACCAAGGAGTCAAGCAGGGTTGGTACCCACCGCTCATATTCCTCGGAATCGGAGCCATGACGGATTTCTCGGCGCTGATCTCCCAGCCAAGGCTGCTGCTGATCGGAGCCGCCGCCCAGATGGGAATATTCGGGGCCTACCTGCTCGCCCTCGCCCTCGGTTTCGACCCTAATCAGGCCGGTGCCATCGGCATCATCGGAGGAGCGGACGGCCCTACGGCCATATTCCTGTCCTCACAGCTCGCCCCGGATCTGATGGGAGCAATCGCAGTGAGCGCATATTCCTATATGGCCCTTGTTCCGGTCATCCAGAGGCCTATTATGCTGGCGCTGACGACCAAGAAAGAACGCCTCATAAGGATGCCGGCCGCAAGACAGGTAAGCCAGAAGGAGAAAATCATCTTCCCTATCGTCGGCTTCCTCCTCACCGCGTTCATCGTGCCGTCGGGACTTCCGCTTCTGGGCATGCTGTTCTTCGGTAACCTTCTGAAAGAGAGCGGAGTGACAAGGCGTCTCGCCGAGACCGCCCGCGGCCCGCTGATCGATGTTGTGACCACGCTGATCGGTCTTACCGTCGGCGCCTCGACACAGGCGGACAAGTTCCTGAGCGGAAGCTCCGTGAAGATCTTCGTCCTGGGTCTGCTGTCATTCGTGATCGCCACAACCTGCGGCGTACTCTTCGTCAAGATCTGGAACATCTTCCTTAAGGGCGACCACAAGATCAACCCGCTCATCGGCAACGCCGGTGTGTCCGCCGTGCCAGACAGCGCACGCGTCTCCGAGATTGTCGGCAGGGAGTTCGACCCGAACAACCACCTTCTGATGCACGCGATGGGCCCGAACGTCGCCGGAGTCATCGGCTCGGCGGTCGCCGCCGGAATCCTCCTCGGTTTCCTCGGATAGCGGAGCCGGACACAGACTCCTGTAAGTATAAAGCGCACCGGAATCCTCCGATGCGCTTTTATGATAGTGAATATGGTTCTCTACTCTTTTGCCGGCACAGAAGGCTTGACAAGAAGGATGATGAACCAGATCGATCCGATGATAGGGATCAGGTTGATGAAGATCCAAGGCCAGCTCTTGCCGATGTCGTTGAGTCTTCTCACGCTCACACCGAGTCCCGGAAGAAGAAGGGCAAGGGAGATCAGGATGTTGATAATGTTAAGAATCAACACGATAACAGGCACCTTAGCGAAAATCGAACCGAGAATGCTGAAAACAAGTCCGATAAGGAAAAGCACAAGGGCATACTGCCAGAACTCCGCGCGGTCGGCGCGTCCTTCGAATTTCACATACTTGTTGAAGACAACATCCTTGAAGTTGGCGACAACGTCGTTTACAAATGAACTCATAATAATTTAAATTTGTATTAATTTACATAAAGATAAAAAGTTTTTCGAACTTATCACCAATGAAATAGACAAAGATTTCGACAATTATTCATTATTTGATTCTGATTAATATTTTCGCTATATTTGTAGGATAGGAATATAACACATAATTATAAATGGAAAACAAGCTACAGGAACTGACCGACAAGCTCTACAAGGAGGGTCTGTCAAAGGGTAAGGAAGAAGGCGAGGCCATTCTCGCCAAAGCCAACGAGAAGGCGGCCGAAATCATCGAGGAGGCCAAAAAACAGGCCGAATCCATTCTCAAAAAAGCCCACAAGGACGCCGAGGACTACAAGACCAAGGTCGAGGGCGACGTGAAGATGGCGGCAGTGCAGAGCATCCAGGCCACAAGAAAGGACATCGAGAACCTCATGGTCGGCAGGATGACAGACAAGCAGGTGTCGTCAACCCTTTCTTCAGCCGATTTCGTCAAGGAGATCATCAAGGCCGTGGCCGGGAAGTTCAACGCCGAGGAGGCCGTTGACCTCAACATCGTGCTTCCTGAAAGCCTAAGGAAAGAGCTTGAGCCTTTCGTCAGCGGAGAGTTGGCAAACATCCTCAAGGGTGGAGTCACAGCGGAGTTTTCCAAGAAGGTGGCCGGCGGATTCACGATCGGTCCTAAGGACGGCTCCTACTTCATCAGCCTCACCGACGAGACATTCAAGTCCCTGATCGGCGACTACCTCAGACCAGCCACACGTAAGATACTCTTCGGCGAGTAATGAACAACTACGAGTACATAATCTCCAGCCTTCCCGCCATCACGCTTGACTGGAAGTTAGGAGAGGGAGCGTCCTTCGACACCTACGTTGACTGGATCAAGTCCCAGCTCAGCGACGCCGACCGCAAGGTCGTGGACCGTCTGCTGGACGGATTCAAGGACGAGAACCTTAACCGGGAATTCTACGAGGCCGCATTGAAGGACACCAACAGGTTCATCAAGGAGTATTTCACCTTCGACCTGAACGTCCGCAACGGCAAGGCCCGCTTCCTGAACAAGGCGTTCGAGAGGCCTGCGGACCAGGACACGATCAGGCTGGAGGCCGGCGAGTTCGCGGAAGGCCCGAGGCTTGACGAGGCGCTGAACGCTCCGGACCTGCTCTCCCGGGAACGCGGACTGGATGCCCTTATGTGGGACAAGATTCTCCAAATCAACATCTTCAACTACTTCGACCTTGACGCCATCCTTGGGTTCATCGCAAGGCTGCGCATCATCGGCAGATGGTTCTCCCTCGACGAGAAGACCGGCCGGGAGATGTTCATCCGCCTCGTAAACGAGGTCAGAGGCACATTCAAGGGCGTGAAATACGAGCCCGCCAAATAACGAAAATTGAAATAACTGAATATGAAGACAAAAGGAAAGGTAACAGGTATTGTTTCCAACCTTGTGACGGTTCAGGTGGACGGACCTGTGGCGGAGAACGAGCTCTGCTACATCACCCTTGCGGGTACTCCCCTCCTGGCCGAGGTCATCAAGGTAAGCGGTGACAAGGCCTCGGTCCAGGTGTTCGAAAGCACCCGTGGACTGAAAAACGGAGACCCTGTGGAGTTCGAAGGCAGGATGCTTGAGGTGACCCTCGGCCCTGGTCTTCTCTCCAGCGTTTATGACGGTCTCCAGAACAATCTGACCACGATGGAGTCGGTGTTCCTCAAGAGAGGAGAGTACACCGACCCTCTGGACCACAAGAAACTTTGGGACTTCACCCCTATCGCCAAGGAAGGTGACAAGGTCACCGCCGCCGACTGGCTCGGAGAGGTGAAGGAAGGCTGGCTGCCTCACAAGATCATGGTGCCGTTCTCGTTCAAGGGCGAGTACACCGTGAAGAAGATCGCCGAGGCCGGCAAGTACAACATCGACATGGTTGTCGCGGTGCTGACCGGAGCCGACGGCGAGGAAACCTACGTCACGATGACTCAGAAGTGGCCTGTCAAGGTCGCCGTAAAGGCCTACCAGGAGAAACCGAGGCCACAGAAGATCATGGAGACCGGCGTACGCTGCATCGACACGTTCAACCCTATCGCCGAGGGCGGCACCGGATTCATCCCGGGACCTTTCGGATGCGGCAAGACCGTGCTCCAGCACGCCATCGCCAAGCAGGGCGAGGCCGACGTGATCGTGATGGCCGCCTGCGGAGAGCGCGCCAACGAGGTCGTGGAGATCTTCTCCGAGTTCCCTGAGCTCATCGACCCTCACACCGGCCGCCACCTGATGGAGCGTACCACCATCATCTGCAACACCTCGAACATGCCTGTCGCCGCTCGTGAGGCCTCGGTCTACACGGCGATGACGATCTGTGAATATTACAGGGCGATGGGACTGAAGTGCCTCCTGCTGGCCGACTCGACCTCCCGCTGGGCACAGGCCCTGAGGGAGATGTCCAACCGTATGGAGGAGCTTCCGGGAGCGGACGCCTTCCCGGTTGACCTTTCAGCCATCATCTCGAACTTCTACGCCCGCGCCGGAATGGTTGTCCTGAACAACGGCAAGACCGGAGCCGTCACCTTCATCGGAACGGTTTCCCCTGCCGGCGGTAACCTCAAGGAGCCTGTGACCGAGTCCACCAAGAAGGCCGCCAGGTGCTTCTACGGACTGGAGCAGAACCGCGCCGACCAGAAGAGGTACCCTGCCGTCAACCCGATCGAGTCATATTCAAAGTACCTTGAATATCCTGAGATCATCGCCTACCTCGACGAGCAGGTCGAGCACGGCTGGGTGGCCAACGTCACCAAAGCCAAGAACCTCCTGCGCCGCGGACGCGAGGCCAACGAGCAGATCAACATCCTCGGTGACGACGGTGTTCCTGTAGCCTACCACGTAAGTTTCTGGAAGTCAGAGCTTATTGACTTCGTATTCCTCCAGCAGGACGCGTTCGACGAGACCGACGCCCTCTGTCCGATGGACCGTCAGAAATACATGCTGGATCTCGTTCTGGACATCTGCGGCATCGATTTCGACTTCGAGGACTTCGAGAAGTGCCGCGAGTTCTTCAAGGAACTCATCAATGACCTCCGCCAGATGAACTACACCAAGTTCCACAGCGAGGAATTCGAGAATTATGCTGTGAAGATCCATAAATTAATCGAAGACTATGGCAAATAAGGCTTATCAAAGAATATACACAAAGCTGGAAGCCATCACCAAGGCCACCGTTTCACTCAAGGCCAAGGGAGTTTCCAACGACGAGCTGGCCGTAGTCGGCGGCAAGCTTGCCCAGGTCGTGAAGACCAAGGGTGACATGGTGACCCTCCAGGTGTTCTCAGGCACGGAAGGCATTCCGACCAACGCCGAGGTGACTTTCCTCGGTGAACCACCTACACTCAAGGTCAGCGACCAGCTCTCCGGGCGTTTCTTCAACGCCTACGGAAAGCCTATCGACGGAGGTCCCGAGGTGGAGGGCGAGGAAAGGGAGATCGGCGGACCGTCCGTGAACCCTTACAAGAGACGCCAGCCGTCAGAGCTGATTCCGACCGGTATCGCCGGCATCGACCTCAACAACACCATCGTGTCAGGACAGAAGATTCCGTTCTTCGCCGACCCTGACCAGCCTTACAACCAGGTGATGGCCGACGTGGCCCTGAGAGCCGACGTGGACAAGATCATCCTCGGCGGTATGGGTCTTTCCAACGACGACTATCTGTTCTTCCGCCAGGCCTTCGAGAGCGCCGGCGCGCTTGACAGGATCATCTGCTTCGTCAACACGACCGAAGACCCTCCTGTGGAGCGTCTTCTGGTTCCGGACATGGCCCTTGCCGCCGCCGAGTACTTCGCCGTGGACAAGAACGAGAAGGTGCTCGTGCTGCTCACGGACATGACCCTCTACGCCGACGCGCTCTCCATCGTGTCGAACCGTATGGACCAGATCCCTTCCAAGGACTCCATGCCGGGATCCCTTTACTCGGATCTCGCCAAGATCTACGAGAAGGCCGTGCAGCTCCCTACCGAGGGATCCATCACGATCATCGCCGTGACCACGCTGAACGACGGCGACATCACCCACGCCATTCCTGACAACACGGGCTACATCACCGAGGGACAGCTCTTCCTCCGCGCCGACTCAGACTCGGGAAAGATCATCATCGACCCGTTCCGTTCCCTCTCCAGGCTCAAGCAGAGGGTACAGAACGTGAAGACCCGCGAGGACCACAGCCAGGTGATGAACGCCGGAGTGCGCCTGTACGCCGACGCGCAGAACGCCAAGACCAAGCTGGAGAACGGTTTCGACCTCTCCGACTACGACCACCGCTGTCTCGACTATGCGAAGGAATATGCCACAAGACTCCTTTCCATCGATGTCAACATCACCATCACCGAGATGCTCGACACGGCCTGGGAACTGTTCGGCAAGTACTTCACCAAGGCCGAGACCGGAATCAAGCAATCATTGATCGACAAATACTGGAAAGGTAAGTAATGCCTATCAAGTTTCAATACAACAAAACCGCGCTCAACACCCTGCAGAAGCAGCTCAAGATGCGTCAGAAGGCACTTCCTACGTTGCAGAACAAGGAAAGCGCCCTGAGGCTTGAGGTGCGGAAGGCGAAGGACAAGAGCGAGAAGCTTCTGCGCGACCTCGAAGAGGCCGAGAGGAGGTACGACTACCTTGCCCCTCTGTGGAACGAGTTCGAGCCGGGTCTGGTCTCGATCGCGGACATCGACCTCGTGACCGTGAAGGTCGCCGGTGTCAAGTGTCCGGAGCTCAAGAGCATACGCTACGAGATCAGTCCTTTCAACACGTTCATCAAGCCTGCGTGGTACATCGACGGCGTGGCCATCCTCAAGGATCTTTCGAGGCTCGGAATCGAGTCCGAGGTCTATGAGGAGAAACGCCGGATCCTGGACTTCCAGAGAAAGAAGACCACCCAGAAGGTGAACCTCTACGAGAAGGTTCAGATTCCTGGCTATCAGGAGGCCATCCGCAAGATCAAGCGCTACATGGAGGACGAGGAGAACCTGAGCAAGGCCTCATCCAAGATCGTCAAGCAGCGTCACGCTGAGGAGGAATCAGAAGAAGTTATGGAGGAAAGCGGCAATGATTGAGAAAATGACTAAATATTCCTTCATTCTTCTCAGCGGGAAGACTGAAGAATTCCTCAGACGCTTGCAGGAACTGGGGCTTGTGGACATCACAAGGTCCTCAAAGCCGGTGGACGAGCGTTCCGCCGCGCTTCTCTCTATGACCAACGAACTGAAGAAGGCCGTCTCAAAACTGGAGTCACTTGATTACTCGCAGGATCCCGACCTTGAGAAAATAGAGGCCGAGGTTGATGCGGACGCCAAGTACGACAACCCTCTGGAGAGTTCCAAGGAATATTCCACAAAGTTGGACGTCCTGAGGAACGAGCTTGCGCAGGCCCGTAAGGACGTCGAAAGCAGAAGGCCTTGGGGATGTTACGACAGCTCCGCTCTCAACGCGTTGAAGGCAAAGGGCTACAAGGTCCGCTGGTATAATGTCTCCAAGAAAGTCTATGACCCGTCCTGGGCGAACATATACCCGCTTCAGGAAGTGTTCGATGACGGAAAGAACGTTTGGTTCATCACCATTTCCGATGACCGGGAATATTCCTTGCCTGTTGAGGAGTGCGCCGCTCCGGAAGATGACCTCAGGTCTGCCGAAAGGAAGGTCACGACCCTGAAGGAAAGGATCATCACCTGCAAGGCAAGGCTTCTGGAGTTGAAGGAATATATTCCTGAAATGCTCCGCAAGTGCGACGAGGATGTCGCCGCACTTCAACTGTACCTCGCCGACGCGGGTGCGGGGAAGGCCGCCGAGGGCATGATCACCACCTTCATCGGCTTCGCTCCGGTGGAGAATGACGCGACCCTTTGCGCCGAGTTCGACAAGATGGACATCGTCTATCTCAAGGAGGAGGCAGTGAAGGACGACAATCCACCTATCAAGTTCAAGGAGAACAAGTTCGTGAAGATGTTCACGGTTCTGACCGACATGTACGGCCGTCCAGCCTACGACGAGTTCGACCCGACGCCGTGCATCTCCATATTCTTCACCCTCTTCTTCGCCATGTGTATGGGTGACGCGGGCTATGGTATCGCGCTCGCGCTCATCGGACTCGCGATGAGGAAGGCCAAGGGATTCATCGGCTCGATGGCTCCGCTCGTCACCACCCTCGGCGTCGCTACCATCGTGATGGGAACCGTGCTGCACACATTCTTCGGAATGGACACATCCACAGCTACCTGGGTTCCTGACTGGATCAAGAAATGCATGATCCAGGGTACGGTTGCCGGCTATGACGCGCAGATGCTGTTCTCGATCCTGATCGGTATCACCCACATCAGTGTCGCGATGCTTCTGAAGACCGCCTACGCCGTCAAGCGCAACGGTCTGCTGAACTCGCTCGGCACCATCGGATGGACCCTGCTGATCGTGGGAGGTGTCATCGTGGGAGGCTTCGCCCTCGCCGGTGTCATCGACTCGACCATCACCAAATGGATCGTCATCGTGCTTGGCGTGGTTTCGGCGCTGGGAATATTCCTGTTCAACGATATTCACAGGAATCCGCTGGTGAACATCGGATCAGGCCTCTACGAGACCTACAACACCGTCACCGGACTTCTGGGAGACGTGCTCAGCTACCTGCGTCTGTACGCCCTTGGACTTGCCGGCGGCATGCTTGGCAACGCGTTCAACCAGTTGGGTCTGTCAGTCTATGGAATAGACGTTCCGGGAGTGAACATCCTCTGCTTCGTCCTCATCGTAGGCTTCGGCCACGTCCTTAACCTTGCGATGTGCTGCCTCGGAGCCTTTGTGCATCCTCTACGACTCAACTTCCTTGAGTTCTTCAAGAACAGCGGCTACGAAGGAACCGGAAAGGCCTACAGTCCGCTGACAACAAATGATAATAAATAATAACAAATAAACATCAAATCATCATGAACGAAATTTTAGGTTATCTCGGTCTGGGCCTCATGCTGGCCCTTTCAGGAATCGGTTCCTCCATCGGAACCACCATCGCCGGCAACGCCGCCGAAGGAGCCCTTAAGGTCAACCCTGAGAAGTCAGGAAACTACATGGTTCTTTCAGCCCTTCCCGCAACGCAGGGTATCTACGGATTCGTGGCCTTCTTCATGTGGCTGGGCAAGGATTTCGCAGCCCAGGGTCCGCTGATGTTCGGTGTCGGAATCTCTGTAGGTCTTGTCTGCATGATCTCCGCCATCCGTCAGGGTATGGTCAGCGCCAACGGTATCGTCGGCATCAGCCAGGGACACGACGTGTTCACCAACACCCTCATCTACGCCGCCCTTCCTGAGTTCTACGCCATCCTCGGTCTCGTCGGAGCCATCATGGCATAAAACAAGACAATATGTCGCTGATAAAATCAATTTCCGGCATACGCGGAACCATTGGAGGAAAGCCCGGAGACGGGCTTTCTCCTATTGACATCGTAAAGTTCACCTACGCCTACTGCGCCACGCTGCCTTCAAGAAAGCCGCAGCCGAACGGCGAGAAGTACAAAATCGTCGTCGGCAAGGACGCCCGTCTGTCCGGCGAGATGGTCGAGAACCTTGTCATCGGCTCCCTGATGGCCTGTGGCGTGGATGTCGTGAAGATTGGTCTCGCCTCCACCCCGACCACAGAAATGGCCGTGACCTTCGCCAAGGCCGACGGAGGAATCATCCTCACAGCCTCCCACAACCCACGCCAGTGGAATGCTCTCAAACTGCTCAACGACCGTGGAGAATTCCTTACAGCAGTAGAAGGTCAGGCTATCCTTGACCTTGCCGAAACAGAGGATTTCAACTTCGCGGATGTGGACAATCTCGGCCACATCACCGAACACGACTATACGGACGAACATCTGGACGCAGTGCTGGCTTTGGATGCCGTGGATGTCCAGGCTATCAAGGACGCACATTTCAAGGTTGTCCTGGACGCGATCAACTCTGTGGGCGGAATTATAATGCCAAGACTATTGGAAAGACTCGGCGTGGAGTGCGTCAAACTAAACTGCGACCCGACCGGGAACTTCGCCCACAACCCTGAGCCGCTTCCAAAGAACCTCACGGACCTCAGCGAGACCGTGGTCAGAGATCACGCCGATCTCGGAATCTCCGTCGATCCTGACGTGGACCGTCTGGCGTTCATCTGCGAGAACGGCGAACCGTTTGTCGAGGAATATACCCTCGTGAGCGTGGCGAGCTACCTCTTTGAAAGAGCCGCCGCAATCGCCAAAAAGGAGGGCAAAACCCTTGAGGAAGTCACTGCCCCTTATAAGCCGATCTCCTGCTCGAACCTATCTTCCAGCCGCGCCCTGCGGGACGTTACCGAGGAATATGGCGGAGAATATCACGCCGCGGCCGTCGGTGAGGTAAACGTCACCACGAAGATGCGCGAGACCGGAGCGCTGATCGGTGGAGAAGGCAACGGAGGAGTCATATTCCCTGCCATCCACTATGGCCGTGACGCCATGGTCGGCGTGGCGTTGTTCCTTTCCAACCTCGCCCACAAGAAGATGAAGGTGAGCGAGTTGAAGAAGACATATCCTGAATATCACATCGCCAAGAACAAGATCGAGCTGAGCGACAAGGCATTGATTGACAGGATCTTGGAGGAGATGAAGAAGGAATATGCCGCCGAGGACATCAATGACATCGATGGTGTGAAGATCAGCTTCGAGTCCAAGCGCCAGTGGGTTCACCTGCGCCGCTCCAACACCGAGCCAATCATCCGCATATATTCTGAGGCCCCGACCCTCGCCGCAGCGGAAGCACTTGCCAATGAGGTGATCGGCATCGCCGAAAGGGTCATTAATGACCAGAATTAAATATATGCTATAATAGTTAACAGAACTATTAATGGCAAATAAAGCTAATTATCACCTCCTTGCAACGTCTCGCTCGGAGCTCCGAGCTCCGAGCAATTTTCTTCACCCCCCAGTCACTTCGTGACAGCCCCCTGGGGGGGCACTGGGGACCGAATTCCCCAGACCCCTTGCGTCGCTTCGCACTGCGTGCGCATTTCTTTTCACCCCCCAGTCACTTCGTGACAGCCCCCTGGGGGGCACTGGGGACCGGATTCCCCAGACCCCTTGCGTCGCTTCGCTCCGAGTTCGAAGACTTTTATCCGAACATATCCCCCCTCTTACGAGGCCGAGGGTGGCCACGGTTGCAAGGAGGTGATAATTAGCTTTGGGTCGATTTTGGTTATTCATTTGTTAATAATTTAATTATTAAATAATTATGTTTTCATTCAGGACGACGGCTCTGGAGGATCAGCTGGACAAGGCGTTGCTGGACGGGCGGGTCGGGTGCTTCTGCACCCAGAACTGCTGGGACACGGCGCGGGGGAGGTATATGTACGATCTGTTCACGGAGCGGGGGAACCTCAAGGCTTTGTTCAGCCCCAGGGACGCGGAACTGACACCGGGAACGAACCACATCATGTTCGACAAGGAAGCGCTTGAGGGGCTGGATGCCGTGGTGGTGGAGATCCAGGATGCGGGGGCACGGTACTTCAACTACAGCAAGGACGTGTTCCACCTGATGGAGACGCTCGCCGGGATGGAGAATCCACCGTCGCTGTACATTGTTGACCACATCAACCCTGCCGGCAGGATCGTGGAAGGGTCGATGCCTTCGGGGGACGTGGAGGCGCACACACCGAAGGTGGCCCACAGGCATGGACTCACTCTCGGCGAACTCTGCGACCTTTGGTACAACGAGATCGGAGCCACATTCGCCCTGCACGTGATCTCTGCGCTGGCAAGCGACTCGACCAGACAACTGCTCCCGTGGACCATCGCTCCAGCGTCTGACATCCCGGGCATGTTCACATGCGAGATGTACAGCGGCGGCGGCCTCTGGAACAACACCACCATCACCCCCGCCATCGGAACAGCCAGGCCTTATGAATATCTCGGAGCCCCCTTCATCCGTCACAACCGCCTTGAAGTCCTCCCTGCCCCAGCCGGAGTCCTGATGCGCCCCTGCACCTTCACCCCGTCCACTGGACGCTACGAAGGCCAGCGATGCAACGGCTACCAGATCATGCTCCAGCCAGGCACAGAGTACCACTCGCTGCTCCACACGCTTCAGTTGATGCGATATTTCCGGGAAAGATACTCGCAGTTCGAGCTGCTTGACGGTTTTGAGTCCAAGATAGCCGACCATGTCATGCTGAGTTACCTCCAAGGAGAGATTCTATACCAGGATCTGCGCGAACACGTCAAACTGGAAGAGCAGAAGTGGATCCGCAAAGCCAAACGCTACAGCCTCTATGACGACCAGCCGTACAGGATCAAGTAGCCCCCGCCCAAGCAAGCCTCCTGCAAAGGTAATATGGAACAGACATAGAACAATGTAGAAAATGTTGGACCTGATTAAAGAGTATATTATCAAATTCACGGACTTCGTCTGCGGATGGCCGTTGTTTACACTTCTGATAGGAGGAGGAATATTCCTGTTCATATATTCAAGAGCATTGCCGCTGAGGAAGTTGGGGATGGCGGTCAGTTCTCTGAAAATGAAGAAAAAGGGCGAAGGACAGGTCAGCTCCTTTCAGGCTCTGATGAACACCATCAGCAGCACCGTCGGGATGGGAAACATCGCCGGGGTCGCAATAGCGCTATGTGTCGGTGGGCCAGGGGCAATCTTCTGGATGTGGGTCAGCGCCCTGCTTGGAATGGCCACGAAATTCTTTGAGGGAACCCTCGCCATAATGTATAAAGGGAAGGATGACAAGGGAGTGATCCAAGGAGGGCCGATGTTTGTCCTGACCGAAGGGCTTGGCAGGAAGATGAAGCCGCTGGCCGTGATGTTCGCGTTCTGCGCTCTGTTCAGCGGTCTCCCAGTGATGCAGGCCAACCAACTCTCCGAGTCGTTATATTCAGTGATCCTTGAGCCGCTCGGAGTGCCCGAGTCAAGATGGGTGTTTCTGGTGCTCGGCCTTGTGATCGGCGGCATAGTGAGCCTCGTCATTTTTGGCGGAATAAAGCGCATCTCGCAGGTTTCATCGAGGATCGTTCCGTTTATGGTTGGATTCTATTTCCTTATGGTGTTGGGTATCATGATTGTCTATCATGACCGTCTGCCCGCCGTGTTTGATGCCATATTCAAAGGTGCCTTCTGCTGGAAGGCAGGTTTCGGAGCCCTCGCCGCTGTAGCTCTGACGGGAGCGAGAAGGGCGATGTTCGTCAACGAGGCCGGTGTCGGAACCGCCGGGATGATGCACGGAGCCTCGATGAACGCCGAACCTGTGAGGGAAGGACTCGTGGCCATGCTTGGTCCGGCGATAGATTCCGGCTTGGTCTGCACCCTGTCCGCCATTCCGATGATCATGGCCGGTCTTTACAACACTGACAGCATTAAGGGACTGTCCATCGCACTGAACACTTACGACACCCTGATTCCGTTCGCCGGACGCTATCTTCTCGAATTCGTAGTGATCATCTTCGCCTTCTCGACGATGTTCTCATATTCCTACTACGGAACGATGTGCACATCTTACCTCTGGGGCACGAGACATGCTCAAAAGTACCGCTACTTCTATGTCGCGACAATCGTCCTCGCAAGTGTCCTCACCCTGGATGTCGCCGTCAGCGTAATGGACCTCGCTTTCGCCCTTATGGCTTTCCCGAACATGATCGCTGTCTTTGCCCTCGCCCCGAAGGTGATGAAAGAGGCAAGACGGTTCTTTACGATGAACCGTCAAGGATCTTGCTGAACGTGGAGTGAAGCCCCCAACCGCAAAGCAACTCCGCATGATGGCCGCTCTGAACCGCTTGATGAAGAATGGTGAGACTCATGGTTTGCTGGTAGGTCCAATTGCATCAAATTACGATTTGACGAAATGGAGGACACAATCGGCTCAAAATAACTTCATCAAGTCCATCGACATGAATTCTTCGGCCTTGATGCCGCCGTCGCCGACAATGAATGACGATGTCGG
This sequence comes from uncultured Alistipes sp., assembly GCA_900544195.1. Classification (GTDB taxonomy): domain Bacteria; phylum Bacteroidota; class Bacteroidia; order Bacteroidales; family UBA932; genus Cryptobacteroides. The sequence goes on from UQUJ01000033.1 coordinate 31,905, forward strand.
CTTGAAAAGCTCGCGGAACTTATCCAAACCTTCAGTACGTTTCTCCGCATTTCCCTTGACCTCAATTGCTACCAATGAATCCTTCTTGCGGAGTATGAAATCCACCTCGTCATTGCGCTCGCGCCAATAGAACACGTCGAATCGGTGGACAAATGCCTGACTGACAAGATAGGCCCCGACCCCAGACTCAAATATGCGTCCCCAGGACTTTCTGTCGAGGACAGCCTGTTTAAATGGTATCGGGCTGTACACCGTCTTCAATGCATTGTTATACACCTGAAGTTTCGGAATGCTGGCTCTCCGTCTCGCCATGTCGATGCTGTATTTCTGAAGACCGCACAGAAGACCGCTTTCAGCCAGAAGATTCAGATATCCGGAAAGAGTCGATGTGTTTCCGGCATCCTGGAGTGAGCCGAGCATCTTGTTCAATGACAGAAGTTCTCCGGAATAGGCCGCCCCAAGTTCAAATGTCTGACGAAGAAGAGCAGGTTTTCCGATGGGCGTGTCCATCAGTATGTCCTTGTTTATCGTTGCGTCTATTATGGCCGATTGAATATACTGCTGGAAACGGTCTTCATCACCAACCAGAGGAGCTGCACCAGGATACCCTCCATAAAATATGTACTGGTCAAGAGACCATCCGAAACAGTCCCTCATCTCGACATAGCTCCAATGGCCCATCCTTATCTCCTCAAAGCGTCCTGCCAATGATTCGGAAAGACCTTTCTCAAGCCGCACACGGCTGCTTCCAAGAAGCAACACCTTAATGTTCCTGTCATTGAAAGAGTCGTCGTCCCATTCCTTCTTTACAACCTCGCTCCAGTTCGAAACTTTCTGAATCTCGTCGATTACAAGGATTGCGGTTTCCCAGTTGTTGCTCCGTTTAAGGCTTCGGACAGCTTCCCAGCAGTCTGAAACCCAAGCAGTGTTTGATGCCGGAACATTGTCTGCCGAATAAAACAGATATGGCAAGTCCAGATCTTTCAGGACCTGCTTCACGACAGTTGATTTCCCTATCTGACGGGCACCCATCACGACTTGAATGAATTTTCTTGGTTCTTCAAGACGATTCTTAATTATCTGGTATTCAGCTCTTTTATACATTGTTTTACATTTTACGCAGTGTGTTGCGAATATT